>JBKPBQ010000113.1:0-4120 GCA_046726955.1 Acidobacteriota bacterium | reverse complement strand
GGTGAGGTCCTGGAAGAAGAGTTGGGCCTTCTCCTTCTCCGTGGGGTCCGAGAACTTGTCGGGATGGCGCTCCTTGGCGAGCCGGACGTAGGCGGCGCGGATGTCCGAGACCCCGGCCTGCGGGGTCACGCCGAGGAGCTGGTAGTAATCGACCATCTCGTTCTAGCCTAGTGCTTCTTCTGGCCGGGCTCTACCTTCACGAACTTCTGGGCGGTCTTGCGGATCGCCTCGGGCACGTTGCGGTCGTTGGCCACGTGCTTCATGTCGCGGGGAGTGAGCCGGGGAACGAGACCCATCGAGATCCCGATGGGCGTGCGCGGGTTGCGCACGAGGTTGGAGACGATCGAGTACCGCTTCATCCACTCCTTGTGCCTGGCGATCTTGCGGAGGATCTCGTCGGAGATGTTCTTCATCGCGGAGAAGGCCTCGATCTCCGGGTCGGTGAGCCGGGGACTGCCGATGACCGCGGCCGCCACCAGTCGGTTGGGGTCGCGCACGAGGATCGTCCGCTCCTCGCGCGAGCCCTTCAAGGCCATGATCAGCTTCTCCGCGGTGTTCAGCCGGTAGATCTTCTGGACGGCGCTCACCTTCTCCGTGCTCTCCCGCTCGTCCGGCGAGAGGTAGCGCACCATCGCCTCGTCCTCGGACATGTCCGGGGCGTCGAGCGAGATCTCGGCGATCTCGGGCTCCTCGGCCTGCGGCACGGGCTCGGGCTCCGGCTCGGGGGCGGGCGGAGGCGGCGCCTCCACGATGCCGATCTTGAACGTCTCCCTGAGCTCGCGCAGACGGCGCTTCTGGTCGTTGCTTAGGCTGGGGTTCGTCTCGAGCGCCTCCAGCAGCGAGGTGCGCCGGAGGAGGCGCTGCTGGTTGATGACCACGAGCTCCGCGAGCTCGCTCGGCAGCTCGGGGACGAGCAATTCGATCGTCTCGTCCGAGAGCGAGGTGTTCTGGAGCGCGGCTTCGCGCAGCTCGCGCTCCTTGCGATGGGTCACGGCCCAGGCGAGGACGGCGGCCGGCGTCTCCTTGCTCTTCAGGACGGGCAGGAACTCGGCCGCGGGGAAGGTGGTGATCGACTTCGTGGCCGCTTCCTGGATCTGCGGCTCCTTGTCGCGGACGAGGTCGGTCCAGAGCTCGAGGAGGTCTTCGGGCTTGAGCGGGAGCGCGCCTTGCGCGGCCATGAGGCGCAGGTCCTTCGGGACCCCGCCTTTGCGAAACTGATCGACCAGCGGGTTGGTGGCCCGGACCTCGCTCATTCGGCGTCAGCTGCTGTGGGAGTCTGCCGCGGCTTCGGGCACGAACGAGGGGAGGTTCTTGCGGGTGATGACGATGTTCTTCTTCACCTCGCCGCTCTTGCCGAGGGGCATCCCCGGCTGGTCGTTCACGCTGATCGCGAGACCGCCCGCGTTGCCCACCGAGAGGACGATCTCCCCTTCCGCCTCCAGCGTCTCCGTCTCCCCCTCGGAGAGCACTCGGCTGATCACCGTCTGTCCGTCCGCCCGCGCCTCCACCCAGCAGCTCTGCTGCGCGGTGAGCGTGAGGGTAAGCCCCTGGGAAGGTGGCGGCGTCACCACCGTGCCCGGCGCCGGATAGACGCGGTCGCCGGGAAGCACCGCGGGCTGCGTCGCGGTGGTGGGAGGCGGGACGGCGACGCGCGCCGCGCGGCCCGTCGTCTCCGTCGAGCGGCGCAGCGAGAGAAGGATCGCCGCGAGCGCCACCACGCCGAAGAAGAGCGTCCCCGGCGACACCCGGATGCGCGCGCGGTGCTCGGAGGGTCGCTTCTCCGGGACGGGCAGCTCGCCGTGGAGGTAGAGGTATTCCGCGACGAGCTTCTCCGCGTCCAGACCGAGGTGTCGCGCGTACTGCCGCACGAACGCCCGCGGGAAGAGCCCGCCGGGAAGGACGTCGATACGATCCTGCTCGAGCGCCTGGAGAAAACGGAAGCTGATCTTCGTAGCCTCGGAGATCTCACGGAGAGTGATGCCCCGGAGCTCGCGTTCCCTGCGCAGGTTGTCGCCAAAGGAGGCCATGTGCTCGAGGCGCTCGCGCCGCTCCCCTTTTCCCGGTTCCGCTTCTAGACGTGTGGAACGGGCGAAAATTCTATGCGACCGCGGGCGAGACTGTCAACTCGTTATGTCACTGAGTCCTTGGAGGTTCGGGGCCGCTGGGCCCTTCAGGCGGAGAGGCGTTCCAGGACCGCGCGGGCGGAGGCCTGCAGGAGCGGCCGAAGGCCCGTAGCTTGCGACACGCGAACGAGATCCCGCTTCACGAGCGAGCTGATCTGCAGGAGGGCGACGGAGAGCGGCGTCCGGGGCTGGAGTACAAGAGCTAAACGAACTCCGTACACCTCGGCCCATCGCGGCGAAGCGACGACCGCGTCGAGAAGGGCGAGGGGGACGTCCGGAAGCCTGATCGCGTAGAGCACGTCCTCCTCGCGAAGCCGCCGGTTGATGAGCGCGGCCTCCGTGACCTTGCGGTCGCTGTCGACGAGGAGACGCGGGAGGAGCGCCGGCGTCGCCACCTTGGCCAGGGTCACGCGGTCGCCGAGGCGCATGTCCTCGAGGAGCTCCTTGAGCGCGGCCTCGGCGCGGACGCGCACCGCCGCCGGAACGTGGGGAGTCGCGGCCACGTCCGCGAGGTCGCGCCAGAACAGCGACGACACGAGGCGGAGGGAGAGCGCGCGCGGAGCGCGCGGGTGGAGCACGACGCGGGCGAGTATACGCGGGCGCTCCGACCACGGCGGAGTGGTGGCGACGTGCTCGAGGAAGCGGGCGGGCACTGCGCGGCGGAGGACTCCGAGCACCGTCTCCTCGTCCGGCTCGCGGCGGGCGAGCACGTCACGGACGCGGGGGAGGCTCTCTCCCGCGGCGAGGAGCTCTGCGTGGAGCTCGTCGATCCGCGCCGCCTCGTCCGCCTCGCTCCTCAAGGCGCGCTCCCTCCTCGCCCGATCAGGGACCTTCGCCGGAGTCCGTCCGGTGCTGGTGCGCGTCGTGGAGGGCGAGCAGGATGTTGACGATCCCGAGACCCGTGACCGCGCCGCGCGTGAAGCTCGAGAGCACGAGCCAGCGCAGGCCGGGATAGGGCTGGAGGAAATAGTTGATCTCCCAGAACGGAGTCCAGGGCCAGACCGCGAGGAAGCACCCGGCCACGAGAGTGCAGAAGATCAAGAACGAAGCCACGGCGCCGCGGAAGGTCCGCTCCTAGCAGGGTGCTGAAAAGTATCCTCTCGCGGCGCGCTGGAGTAGAGTCGCTCTGCGCAAGAGCCTGCGGCGCCGACATCCGATTCCGAAGCCAGGGCGCGCGCGTCTGTCGAAGGCTGCTTTTTCAGCACCCTGCTAACGGCTGGCCGCGCGGAGCTCGCGGACCTCGTTGGCCACGTCACGGAAGTTCGCGTCCTGCCCGTACAGCTCCTCGAAGATGGACAGCGCGCGGTCCGTTTCCCCGGAAGCCTTGAGGGCGGCGGCGAGGTCGTAGCGCAGGCCCTGGTACTCCTCTTCGCCGCGGCCGGGAGAGGCCAGCCCCTTCTCGTACCACTTGACGGCGAGCTTGGGCATGCCTTTCTCCATGAAGCAGATCCCGAGCATGCTCGCGCACTCGAGCATGCGGTTCTCGTCCTTCGCGGCGAGCTGGAACTCGGCGATCGCCTCGTCGATGAGGCCCATCTCCTTGTAGGCGATGCCGAGGTTGTAGCGCGTGTCGTAGTCCTCCTTGCCGAGCTGCTTGTCGACTCCCTTCTTGAACTCCTTGAAGATGTCGGCGAGCCCCGCGTCGCCGAGGTCGGTGCCGTCCTGCGGCACCGGCTCCTCGGCCACCGCGGCCTGCGCGCCGAAGAGGTCGCCGAGCTCGTCGCCGAGGTCGATGCCGCCCGCCGCCGGCTCCTCCACCGGCGGCGTGGGCTCGCTGAGGCCCAGCTCCCCGAACGGGTCGTCGAGGGGCGCGGGCTCCGCGGGCGCGGCCGAAGGCTCTTCGAGATCCAGCCCCTCGTCGATCATGGGCTCGCCGAGCGTGGGCTCGCCGATGCCCGACTCCTCGAGCGTCGACTCGAGGCCGAGATCGTCGGCCGCCGGCTCGTCCACGAGCGAGCCCATGTCGAAGTCGGGCTCCGGCGGCGGCGGAGCGGGAC
>JBKPBQ010000112.1:0-9453 GCA_046726955.1 Acidobacteriota bacterium | reverse complement strand
CGGTACGACGCGTCCAGGACAAGGTCCAGGTCCCCTTCGTCCGCGCGTGGCCGGCCCTCGCCATCCCGTTCTCGGATCCCGAGCCGAAGGACGGGGTGATCATCGTCGAGCGCGCGCTCGATCCGGCCCTCGACGAGGCCGCGATCCGCGCCGCCGCCGAGGACGACACCTGCCGGACTCAGTGGGGGTGCCGGCTCCTCGGGACGTACCTGTCGACCGACGGACGCCGCTGCCTGTGCCTCTACGAGGCGCCCGATGCGGAAGCGGTCCGCCAGGTCCAGAGGAGGGGCACCCTCCCGTTCGAGCGAGCCTGGACGTCACGCGTTTACGGGCCTGCCCCCCGGCCCTGAGCAGCCCGCGGGCGGCCCGCCCGACTTTCCACGGCTATTCCCACGGTTTCTCACACGGTCCCTCACGTCTTTCCCCTTGATGCCCGGCCCGCTTCGCGGGCCGGCGACAGGAGGACGAGATGCAGGCAGTCGAGACGAAGCCGGCCGAGACGAAGAAGAAGAAGGACCGCGGCCCCCGCAACGGCGTCGACACCCCGACGCTCTTCGCGACCCTGGACGCGGTGAAGGCCCAGCCCGCCATCGCCCAGTTCCGCTTCCGGGTTTCGAACCGCTGGATCAGCGGCACGAACAGCCGGAGCCGGATGGAGGTGTTCACCGGCGCGGGCGGGCAGCACGAGCACAAGCGCGTGTACGAGTACGACTCCGATCACCCCTCCGTGCTCGTGGGATCCGACGAAGGCCCCACCCCCGTCGAGTTCCTCCTCCACGGCCTCGCGGGGTGCATCACCGCGGGGATCGCGAACATCGCGGCCGCCCGCGGCGTGACGCTCACCGAGGTGACCTCGAAGATCGAGGGCGACATCAACCTCAACGGGACCCTGGGCCTCTCCAAGGGCGTGCGCAACGGCTATCAGAAGGTCAAGGCGACGTTCAGCCTCAAGGGCGACGCTCCGGCGGAAACCCTCCGCGAGATCGTCCGGCAGTCGCAGGCGCGCTCGGCGGTGCTCGACGTCCTCACTAACGGCGTTCCGGTCGAGATCGCGGTCGACGCGGCCTGAGCCGTGAGGCCGGCTGCCGGCCCTCGTCCCTCCCCGGGACGGCCGGCAGTCGGCTCGCGGTCGGTCGACGAGCAAGGAGAGGAGGCGATGAAGCGCGCGGAGGCGGTGGTGATCGGCGGGGGACAGGCCGGGCTCGCGATGAGCCGCTGCCTCGCCGACGGAGGGATCGATCACGTGGTCCTCGAGCGGGGCCGCGTGGCCGAGCGCTGGCGCAGCGAGCGCTGGGACTCGCTCCGGCTCCTCACCCCGAACTGGCAGAGCCGCCTGCCGGGCTTCCGCTACGACGGACCCGATCCGGACGGCTACATGAGCGCTCCCGAGGTCGCCGACTTTCTCTCGCGATATGCGCGCTCCTTCGCCGCGCCCGTCGAGGACGGCACGAGCGTCGTCTCGCTCGAGCGCGTGGACGGCGGCTACCGCATCACCACCGACCGCGGCACCTGGGAAGCGCCGGCCGTCGTCGTCGCCACCGGCTACTGCGACACGCCGTTCGTGCCCGCGCTCGCGACGAGCCTGCCCACCTGGGTCACGCAGGTAGTGCCCAGCCGCTACCGCAACCCGGACGACCTTCCGCCGGGCGGCGTCCTCGTGGTGGGCGCCTCGGCGACAGGCATCCAGCTCGCCGACGAGATCCACGCCTCGGGCCGGCCGGTGACGCTGGCCGTGGGCCGTCACACGCGCCTGCCCCGCGTCTACCGCGGCCGCGACATCCTCTGGTGGCTGGACGCGATGGGTGTGCTCGACGAGTCGGCGGCCGACGTGTTCTCGATCGAGGCCTCGCGGGCGCAGCCGTCCCTCCAGCTCGTGGGGCGCGCCGATCGCGCGACGCTCGACCTGCGTCGGCTCGAGCAGGCGGGGGTGCGTCTCACCGGACGCGCGGTGGCCGCGGACGGCGATCGAGTCGTCCTCGCCGACGACCTCGTCGCCCAGACCGTGGCCGCGGACGCGCGCCTCGCGCGCCTCGTGCAGCGGATCGACATCTTCGCCGCCCGCACCGGCCTCGATGCTGAAGTCGGCCCGCCGGAGCCCTTCAGTCCCTTCCTGTGGCCGGCCCCGGCGCCGAGCGCGCTCGACCTTCGCGCCGAAGGGATCCGGACGGTCCTGTGGGCCACCGGGTTCCGCCGCCACTATCCGTGGCTGAAGCTGGACGTCCTCGACGAAAGAGGCGAGATCCGACACGACGGCGGGATCACGCCGCTCCCCGGGCTGTACGTGATCGGCCTCAACTTCCTGCGCCGGCGCAAGTCGAGCTTCATCGACGGCGTGGGCCAGGACGCGCTCGAGCTCAGCGCGCACCTCGTGGACGAGCTCCGTCGCGCCGCCTGAGGAGGAGTGAAACGTGGAGCAGGAACCCAGTCCCCTCGAAGACCTCGAGCCCCGCTACGACGCCGTGGTAGTGGGAGCGCGCGCGGCCGGTGGCTCGACCGCCATGCTCCTCGCCCGCGCCGGGCTCAGCGTGCTCGCCGTGGAGCGCGGCCTCTACGGATCGGACACGCTCTCGACGCACGCGCTCATGCGCGCCGGCGTCCTGCAGCTCGCGCGGTGGGGTCTCCTCCCGACGATCGAGGGGGAGCGCACGCCGCGCGTGGGCCGCACGGTCTTCCACTACGAGGACGAGGTCCTCGACATCCCGATCCAGCCGCGGGGCCTCGTGCCCGCGCTCTTCGCGCCCCGGCGTACCGTCCTCGATCGGGTCCTCGCCGACGCGGCCTTCGAAGCGGGCGCGGACCTGCGCTACCGCGTGCGTCTCGCCGATCTCGTGCGCGGTGCTTCGGGCCGGGTCGAAGGCGTCATGCTCGCGGACGAAGACGGCGTGCTCCGGACCGTGCGCGCCGGGATCGTGATCGGCGCCGACGGCGTGCGGTCGGCAGTGGCCTCGCTCGTGGACGCGCCGGTGACGCGGTGGGGCCGGCAGGCGACAGCTACCGTGTACGGCTACTGGTCGGGGCTCGAGATGGACGGCTATCACTGGCACTGGGGTCCGGGCACAGCGGCCGGCACGATCCCCACGAACGGCGGAGAGGTGGTCGTCTTCGCGTCGATGCCTCCCCGAAGGTTCTCGGAGGAGGCAACGCGCGACCTCTCCGGCACCTACCGTCGGGTGCTCTCGGTGTGCGCGCCCGACCTCGCGCAGCGGCTCGGCCGCTGCCGGCTCGAGGGCCGGCTCCGCGGCTTTCCCGGACAGCCGGGCTACCTCCGGCGGCCGTTCGGGCCGGGATGGGCCCTCGTGGGCGATGCGGGGTACTTCAAGGACCCGATCAGCGCCCACGGGATTAGCGACGCCCTTCGGGACGCAGAGCTCCTCGCCCGCGCGGTCGAGGAGGGCGGCGACGCAGCGCTCCGCCGTTACGAGTCCCAGCGCGACGAGCTCTCCCTGCCGCTCTTCGAGATCACCGACCGGGTCGCGTCCTTCGAGTGGGACAATCGGGAGGTGAAGGTCCTCCACCGCGCGCTCAGCGACGAGATGAAGCGCGAGGTACGGGAGATGGACCGGCTGGACGAGGCGCGCCGCGACCCCGCGGCGGCCACGGCTTGAGGGAGGTCGAGATGGCGAGCGCAGCGGGAACCAGGCCGCGGCCCCGGGTCGGCGACAAGGCCGAGCGCACGCGGCGCGTCGAGCCCGAGTACATCCGCCTCTTCACGGAAATCAGCGGCGACCGCAACCCGCTGCACTACGACGAGGCGGCGGCCCGGGCGTCGCGGTTCGGGGAGATCGTGGTGCAGGGAGGGGTGACGAGCTCGATCCTCAACGCGGTCGTGGCCGAGGACCTGCCCGGCCCGGGTACGGTCTTCCTGCACGTGGACTGGTCCTTCAAGGCGCCCGTGCGCCCCGGGGACACCATCACGGGCGTGGTCGAGGTCATCGAGGTGCGCGAGGACAAGCCCATCACGAAGCTCGCCACGAGCGTGCGCCGCCAGGACGGCGTCGTCGTGCTCGACGGGACGGCGCTCTGCTACACGATGGACCTCGGCCCCCGCCGCTGACCTGAGACCGTCCCAGGTTTCCGAACCTGGGTCCTCTCGCGACCGTATCGTGCATCGGTGGCGGTGTGCGCCGAGAGGTGGCCTTGATGGCGACCGAGCCAGTGCCGAGCGAACCAGTTCCAGCGCAAGCGGGCGTTAGCGGGACCCAACGCTTCTACGGCGCCCTGCGCTGGCCGTTCGTCGGATCCGGGGGTCTGCGGAGCGGCTGGCGTCTCCTCGCTTTCTTCTTCCTGTTCATCGTCGCTTCGGAGTTGCTCGAGAGCCGGCTTCCCGGCGGTGACTTCACACCAGGGCGGCTCCTCTTCCGCGAGACCGTCCTCCTCGCCGCCGTGCTCGGCATAACGCTGCTCATGGGCGCGATCGAGCGGCGTCGGCTCGGCGAGTACGGGCTGCCCCTGCGCCCGCTGCCCCTCGCCGGCATCGGGCGGGGGAGCGCGCTCGGCTTCCTGGCTCTCACCGGGCTGATGATCGCCTTGCGGCTGACGGGCGCCGTTCGCTTCGGCGCGGCCGCCCAGTCCGCCGGCGAGGTCCTCCTACTCGCGCTCGGCTGGGCAGTTACCTTCCTGGCGGTGGGACTCTTCGAGGAGCTGCTCTTGCGCGGCTACCCGCTCACGGCGCTCGCCCGCGGCATCGGGTTCTGGGCCGCGGCGGTCGTCCTGTCCGCGATCTTCGCGGCGATGCACGCGCGCAATCCGGGCGAGACGCCGATCGGCCTCGCCGCCGTCTTCGGCTTCGGGCTGTTCTTCGCCTTGATGCGGCGCCGGGCCGGCAGCCTCTGGCCGGCGATCGGCTTCCACGCGTCGTGGGACTGGGGCGAGTCGTTCTTCTACGGCGTCGCCAACAGCGGCACGGTCGTGCAGGGCCAGCTCCTGCAGCCGGCGTGGCAGGGGCCCGAGTGGCTCACCGGCGGCTCGGCCGGACCCGAAGGCAGCGTGCTCATCCTCGCCACGCTGGCGCTCGCCGCCCTCGTGGTGGCGCGATCGGGCGGAGCCAGTCCCGGACCGCGGCCTGAGCCATTCGGCTCTTGAACGGCCCCCCGGGAGCGGGCCGACAATAGACCCGAGGCCTGGTCACAGGCTGGGGTCATGACGAAGCTGGCTTCCCTCACGCGTCGCGAGCGCCTGCAGCTGATGAAGTTCGTGTGCTCCGCCGTCTGGGCCGACCTCGAGGTCAACCGCTCGGAGAAGAGCTACATCCTGAGCCTCGTCCTCCGCCTGGGTCTTTCCGCGGCCGAGGCCGAGCAGGTCCAAGGTTGGCTCGAGTCGCCGCCGCCCCCCGAAGAAGTGGACCCCAACCAGATCCCCCCCGAGCACCGCCGCCTGTTCCTGGATGCCATCGAGAAGGCGGTGGCGGCCGACCGCGTCATCGACGGCCCCGAGCTGGAGAGCCTGCGGTTGCTGCGCGAGCTGCTGCGGGACTAGCGATCCGAAGACCTCAACGCGGCGGCCGGAGCGATCCGGGCTAGCATTGTTGCTCCCAGGAGCGAACGCATGGCCCAGATGTGGATCGCGAACCGCGAGACCGCCGCCCGAGACGGCCGCGTGTTCGAAGTGCGCAATCCCGCGACCGAGGAGACGATCGACACCGTTCCCCGCGCGTCCGCGGCCGACGTGGACGCGGCCGTGGCCGCGGCGGCCCGGGCCTTTCCCGAGTGGCGAAAGACCCCGGGGATCGAGAGGGGCGACAAGCTCCACCACGCGGCGCGGCGCATCCGCGAAGACCGCGAGGATCTCGCGATCCTGCTGACGAAGGAGGGCGGCAAGCCGCTGCCCGAGAACCGCGACGAGGTGGAGTGGATCGCGGCCTGCCTGGACTACTACGCGGAGATCGGCCGCGACGTGGTGGGCCGCGTGATCAGCCCGGTGGCCCGCAACCAGTTCAACTTCGTGGTCAAGGAGCCGTACGGCGTCGCGGGTCTCATCGTGCCCTGGAACTACCCGTTGCTCCTTCTCCTCTGGAAGCTCGCCCCTGCCCTCGCCGCCGGCAACACGGTCGTGGCCAAGCCGAGCGAGCTGACCCCGCTCTCCACGCTGCGCCTGATGCGCGCGTTCGAGGACCTCCCGGAAGGAGTCGTGAACGTCGTCACCGGCTACGGCGCGGAAGCGGGCGCGCCGCTCGTCGCCCATCGCGCCGTGGAAGTGGTCGCCTTCACGGGCAGCCAGGCCACGGGCCGCCAGGTGGCGATCACCTGCGCCGAGCAGCTCAAGAAGTGCCACCTCGAGCTCGGAGGGAACGACCCCTTCATCGTGGACGAGGGTGTCGATCTCGACGTCGCGGCCCGGGGAGCGGTCTGGGCGTGCTTCCTGAACATGGGCCAGGTCTGCACGTCCGCCGAGCGCTTCTTCGTCGTGGGGAAAGTGTTCGACGAGTTCGTGGACCGGTTCGTGGCCTTCACGAAGACGCTCCGGATCGGCGACCCGCTGGGACCGGACGTGGATCTCGGTCCCATGATCACCGGACCCCAGCGCGAGAAGGTCGAGAAGAAGGTCGCGGAGTCCCTCGCCGGTGGCGCGCGCGTGGTCGTCGGCGGGCGGCGTCCCGAGCGATTTGCGAAGGGATACTTCTACGAGCCGACCGCCCTCGTGGACGTGAAGCCCGAGATGGCGCTCCTGCGCGAGGAGACGTTCGGGCCGGTGGCGCCGCTCGTGCGCTGCCGCGACATCGACGAGGCCATCGCCTTCGCCGACCGCAGCGAGTTCGGCCTGGGGGCCTCGATCTACACGAACAACCTCGAGCACGCGATGCGGGCGATGGAGAACGTCCACGCGGGCACCTTCTGGATCAACGATCCCCTGACCGACAACGATGCGGGGCCCTTCGGGGGCATGCGCCGCAGCGGCATCGGGCGCGAGCTGGGGAGCGAGGGGATCGAGGACTTCCGCGACAGCAAGCACGTCCACATGGACTACGTCATCGGGGCGAAGCCCTACTGGTACCCGTACAAGTACGAGCGGCCGAAGGCCTGAAGACGGGCCGGAGACCGGTCAGGGCAACGACGCTTCCGCGCCCGCCGCCGTGGTGGATGGCGTTCCCAGCGTGTACTTGTCGATCCACTCGCGGTGCCACTTCACGCACGCCTTGAGAAGCTTCGGCTCGCGCGGGCCGTGGGGCTGGCGGGGGAGTATCAGCAGATCCGTGGGCACGCCCGCCTTCTTCAGGCCGACGTAGAGCTCCCAGCCCTGCGAGACGGGCACGCGGTCGTCCTTGTCGCCGTGGACGACGAGCGTCGGCGTCTTCACCTTCCCGAGGTGGAGGACGGCGGAGCGCTTCGCGTACTCCTCCGGGTCCTCCCAGGGCCAGGACGCGAAGTACGAGCGCGCGAAGTCCGGGATGTCGGTGGTGCCGGTGAACGACGAGAGGTGCGTTACGCCCGCCCCCACTACGGCCGCCTTGAAGCGGTCGGTCTTGGTCACGATCGTGGAGGTCATGAAGCCGCCGTACGACCAGCCGCAGACGGCGAGACGATCCTTGTCCGCGACGCCGCGCTCCACGAGGGCGTCCACACCGGCCATGATGTCCTCGTAGTCGCCGCCGCCCCAGTCCCGGACGTTGGCGGCCCGGAATTTCTCGCCGTAGCCGCCGCTGCCCCGCGGGTTCGGGAAGAGGATGGCGTAGCCGGCCTGCGCGTAGAGAGGCCACGCGTAGAGGCGGCTGGCGGCGGTGAACGTGTTCGCGTGCGTCCCCGCCGGTCCTCCGTGGACGTTCAAGAGCAGGGGCACGCGCGATCCGGCCTTGTAGCCCGGCGGAGTGATGAGCAGCCCTTCAACGTCCCAGCCGCCCGCGCCCTTCCAGGTGATCCGCTCCTTCGGGAAGGCGAGGAGGTCGCGGATCTGCGGGTTCGTGTCGGTGAGCGCCTTGGGCGGCCCCGCGGGGAGTGTCTGGCGGTAGACCTCGCGCGGGCTCGTCGAGTCCTCGCGCAGGTAGACGAGCGTCTGGCCCTTGCGGTCGAGCACGGGCGCCGTGTAGAGCTCCGGCCCCTTCGTGAGCGGGGAGACCTTGCCGTCGAGGGACGCGCGGAAGACCTGGCTGGCCGTCTTCTGCAGCGACGCGAAGACGACGGATGTGCTGTCGGGGCTCCACGCCACGGGGGCGTTGCCTCCGATCCGCTCGTCGAGCGACTTCGTGATGTTGCGGACCTCTCCGCCCTCCGGCGAGACGACACACACGTAGTTGTTCGTGAACCACTCGGTGTTGGCGCCGTCCTGGCACTCGAACGCGATCGACTTGCCGTCCGGCGACCACGAGGGGGCCGCGTCGCTGCCCTTCCGCTCGACGATGCGCCGGGGCTCGCCGCCCGCCGCGTCGATCAGGTAGAGGTCGGCCTGCCACTGGTCGGGGATGAGCGGCGTGGGCTGGCCCGAGAACGCGATCCGCTTGCCGTCCGGAGAGAAGGCGAGGTCGCCCACGTGCAGCGTGCCGCGCGTGAGCTGCCGCGCCGTCTTCGTGGCCACGTCGATCGTCCAGAGGCGGCCCCACGGGTACATCTCGGACGGGGTCCAGGCGTCGTCCTTCTCCTTCTCCCTCTTCTTGCGGTCCTCGCTCTTCGGCTCGCGGGCGAGGTAGCCGATCGTCTTTCCGTCCGGAGACCACTCCAGGTCGGTGACGTTCCCTCCTGACGAGGTCAGCACCGTGGGCTCTCCCCCGTCGGGGCGCACGAGCCAGATCTGCTTCTTTCCGTCCTCGTCGTCCTTGTTGCCGCCGGGCCGCGGGCGATCGGAGATGAACGCGATCCACTTGCCGTCGGGCGACCAGCGCGGGTTCTCGTCGTCGCCGGAGGCCGACGTGAGGGCGCGGGCCTCTCCGCCGGCCGCGGGCACCAGCCAGACGTCCGTCTGATACGCGTCCTTGGCCTCGTTCAGGGAGGAGACGACGTAGGCCACCCACTGGCCGTCGGGCGAGACGTGGGGATCCGTGACCGTCTTCACCGCGAGGACGTCGTCCACGGTCCAGGGCTTCGTGCCCGCGAAGACCGGTGTCGCGGCGACCAGCGCGCCGAGCAACGCCAGCGGCAGCTTCATGGCTCCTCCAGGGGGTTGGACGGGCGGATTCTACGACGAAGGCGGCCGGCGGGGCGCTATCCTCGGGCCGTGCGCGTCCTCCACGTCGTGGACCGGCTCAGCGATCGGGGGGGCGCATACCAGCATTTGCTCGCCGTCCTCGAGTCGCTGGCGCCGCACCACGACCTGCTTCTCGCCGCTGGCCGTGACGAAGGAGGCATCCGGCCGCCCTGCCCGACGCGCGTCGTCCCGGGACTGGACGAGCGCACGAGCCGGCCCGTCGACCTGGACGCCCTCGTCCTTTCCTTCCGGCCGGACGTCGTCCACGTGCACAACCTCATGAACCCCGACGTGCTGGAGTGGGCGGGCGCCCGCATGGACACGGTCGTGACCGTCCAGGAC
>JBKPBQ010000111.1:0-4518 GCA_046726955.1 Acidobacteriota bacterium | reverse complement strand
CCGCTGTACCTGCCCCAGTCCAAGGTCTACGACGGCTGCTTCTCCTTTGGCCCGGCGGTGGTGACGCCGGACGAGATCCCCGACCCCTACGCGCTCGAGCTGCGCTGCCAGGTCATGCGGGGCAGCCGTGAGGTCTTCGCGGGCTCCGCTACTACCGGCCAGCTCAAGCGCCGCTTCCCCGAGCTCGTCGAGTGGCTGCGCCGTTCGAACGCGATCCCGAGCGGCACCGTGCTCTCGACGGGCACCGGGATCATCCAGCCCATGGACGCCGGCCTCGAGGAAGGCGACGTGGTGACCATCGCCTGCCCGGAGATCGGCGAGCTCGTGAACCCCGTGGCGCTCGTCTAGCCGCGAGCCTTCCATGAGACTTGCCGCTCTCGTCGCTCTCGCCACGGCGGCGGCACTCTCGGCGAGCGACCCCTCGTCGGCCGATCGTGCACTCTGGTCGGCCGTGCGCTCCGGAGACGCAGCCGGCGTGCGGCGCACGCTCGGCCAGGGCGCGAACCCCGATGCCGCGCTTGCCTCGGGATGGACGCCGCTCATGGAGGCCACGAAGGCGGGTCGCCTCGACCTCGCGGAGACGCTCCTCGCCGGCGGGGCCCGTCCCGACGCCCGCGATCGCGCGGCGGGAACGGCGCTCGACGTCGCCGAGCGAGAGGGCCGGACGGCGCTCGTGGCGCTGCTCCGTCGCCACGGGGCGCGCGGGAGCGGCAAGTCGATGGGCGACCGCGTGTGCGTGCGGCCGTGGAACGGCGACGGCTACTGCGGGACCGTGACCGCGATCGACGGCCCGAGCTACCTCATCGCCGTCACCGCGGTCGTGGGCTGCGAGAACGGCTGCGCCGGCGACGCGGTGTGCTCCGCGGGACGGCCGGTCGGAGGAACGTCGGCGGAGGCGGTGCGGGCCGGGACGTCCGTCGGGACGAAGAGCTGGTGCCTGACCCACACCGGTCTCGAGTGAGAGCGCGCGCGAAGGCGCTCGCCCTCGCCGTCCTCGCCGCGGCCTGCGGAGGGTCCAACCCGGACTCCCCCACTCCGCCTACGCCGTCGCCGTCCTCGCCGGGCCGCTTCGTCTACAACGGGCTCACCCACGTCTCGTGGTGGCACGACGAGTACCAGGACGGCGACGCGGGCCCCGCTCGCCAGGAGCTCGCGGCGACCGGCGCCAACTGGGCCGGCGTGCTCGTCACCTGGTACATGGACCGCGCCGACTCGACGGACATCGAGCCCGACGTCCTCCGCACGCCCACCGACGACGCCGTCCGGCAGGCCATCCGCGACCTCCGCGGCCGCCGCCTCGAGGTCATGCTCAAGCCCCACGTGGACGTGCAGGACGGCACGTGGCGAGGCACGATCGCGCCCCGCGACACGGCCGCCTGGTTCGCGAGCTATCGCACCTTCCTCGCGCACTACGCCTCGCTCGCCGAGGAGGAAGGCGTCTCGCTCTTCTGCCTCGGCACCGAGCTCGCGACGATGACGCGCGCCGTCCATGCCGCGGAATGGGACGCGGTGATCGCGGAAACGAAGGGTCGCTACCACGGACGGCTCACCTACGCGGCGAACGCGAACGTGCCCGGCGACGAGTTCACGAGCGTGCCGTTCTGGGGGCGGGTCGACCTCCTCGGCCTCGACGTCTACACGCCGCTCACCGCCCGGTCGGATCCCACGCGCGCGGATCTCGAGCAGGCGTGGACGCACAATCGCGACGGCAACGACATGGTCGCGGCCTACCGCAACTGGCAGGGGGCCTGGTCGAAGCCTGTCGTCTTCACCGAGATCGGCTACCGCAGCGGCGACGGCACGAACCGCGCTCCGTGGGACTTCCAGGCTGCACTCTCTCCCGATCCCGGCGAGCAGGCCGACTGCTACGCCGCCGCGTACACGGTGTGGCTGCGCGAGAGCGCCTGGATGCAGGGGGTCTTCTGGTGGTCGTGGTCGGTGCCCCGCCCTCCTCCCGGCGACACCGGCTACGACCCTCGCGGGAAGCCGGCGGAGGACATCCTGCGCCAGCGGCAGGGCCCGGGCTGAGCCACCGGCCGCTGACCGGCGCCTAACGAGTCGGCTCGGACGAGATCTCGCGGGCCACGCGCACGAAGGCATCCACGAGCGGACCGTGGTCCCTTCTCCGTCGGGCGAGGTCGATCTTCCAGGCCGCCGCCGGGTGATCAACCTCCTTGAGCCGCACGCCCGGCAGGCGCATGGCCGCGGCCGCGCTCGGGACCAGAGCCACCCCGACGCCGGCGCGCACGAGCTGCAGCAGCGAGAAGAGGTCGCTGATCTCCGCCACCACCCGCGGGGCGAACCCCGCGGCCCGGCAGAGGGCCATCACGTGGTCGTAGTAGCTCGCGGACACCGACCGCGAGCAGACGACGAAGGGCTCGGCGGCGAGCGCGCGCAGCCCCTCGCGCTCGCGCCACGCCGAGCGCGAGCGGACGGCGGCGGCGAGTCGCTCCCGGAGGATGGGCAGCGACTCGACGTCGGGGTCGCCCAGGGGATGGCGGACGAAGCCGACGTCGATCTCCCCCCGTCGCAGCGCCTCCGCCTGGCCGAGACTCGACATGTCGCGCATCTCGATCTGGACCCGCGGGTACAGCCGCCGGAAGCGAAGGAGGACCTCCGGAAGCAGGCGCGTGATCGACGCCACGCCGAAGCCGATGCGCAGCCGCCCGGCCTCGCCGCGGGCGACCCCCCGCGAGAGCTCGATAGCCCGCTCCGTGTCGCGGAGGAGCAGCGGAGCCCGCTCGAGGAGCATCCGCCCCGCCTCCGTGAGCCGCACGTCGCGGTAGCGCCGGCGCACGAGCGTCCCTCCCACCACCTCCTCCAGCCGCTGCAGGCGCTTGCTGAGGGCCGGCTGGGAGACGTTCAGGCGCTCGGCGGCGCGGCCGAAGTGCCGCTCGTCGGCCAGGACCACGAAGGAGCGGAGGAGGGCAGTGTCGAGGTCGGCGAAGACGGCGCCGGTGGTCATGACCAGAGGTTATCGCATCGCGCCAAATGTTTCATTGGACGGAATCGCCGATATTGCGTACAAAGGGATGAGGGACGGTTCCATGCTCGACGGGACGTGGGTGGCGGTCGTAGGGACGGTAGCGGCGTTCTGCAGCACTGGAGCCTTTCTCCCCCAGGTCGTGAGGACGTGGAAGCGGGGCGGACGCGACCTCTCGTACGGCCTCCTCGGCCTCCTGCTCGCCGGCGCCGTGCTCTGGCTGGCCTATGGCCTCCTCGTCGAGGCCCCCGCCGTGGTCGCGGCCAACGCGGTGACGTTCGTCCTCCTCGCTCTCGTCCTCTTCTTGAAGTGGTACCACGAGAAGGCCGCCCTCCCCCGCCGCGGTCCGCGGCCGCGGATCGCGATCGACATGGACGAGGTGATCGCGGACACGCTCGGCCACGTGCTCGAAGGCTACAACCGGGCGTTCGGCGAGAGCCTCACGCGCGAGAGCCTGGCCGGCCGGAGCCTCGAGGAGGTCATCCCCGCTGAGCGGGGTCCCGCGGTCGCCGCGCTGGTCCTCGCTCCGGGCTTCTTCGGAAGCATCCCGGTCGTCCCCGACAGCCAGCGCGTCGTGAGGGCCCTGTGCGCGCGGTACGAGGTCTTCATCGCCACCGCGGCGATGGAGGTGCCCGTCTCCTTCGCCGACAAGTTCGAGTGGCTCGACGAGCACTTCCCGTTCATCCCGCCGAGCCACCGGGTGTTCTGCGGCGACAAGGGCGTTCTCGACGTGGACTACCTCGTCGACGACTCCGCGCGGCAGTTCGCGCGCTTCCGAGGAACGCCGATCCTCTTCTCCGCACCCCACAACCGCGCGGAGAAGCGCTTCCTCCGCGTCTCGAGCTGGCGCGAGCTGGAGCGCCTGCTCCTCGAGCCCGACGCGCCGAAGGCGCTTCCCGCTCCCGCTCCGGACCTCGCCACCACGGCCTGACCGCGGCGGCGGTCGGCGACTACCGCCCGGCCGCGGCCTGCTCCAGCCGCGCGACGTCGATCTTCTTCATCTGGAGCATGGCTTCCACGACCCGCTTCGCCTTCTGGGGATCGGGGTCCTGGAGCAGCCGGGGCAGCGCCGTGGGCACGATCTGCCAGGACAGGCCGTACTTGTCCTTCAGCCAGCCGCATTGCGATTCCTGCCCGCCCGCGGTCAGCTTCGCCCAGTAGTCGTCGACTTCCTTCTGCGTCTCGCAGTGCACGACGAGCGAGATCGCCTCGGTGAACTTGAAATGGGGGCCGCCGTTGAGGGCGGTGAACGGCTGCCCCGCGAGCTCGAACGCAACGGTCATGACCGACCCCTTGGGCCCCGGTCCTCCCTCACCGTACCGGGTCGTGGCCGTAATCCTCGAGTTCTCGAATACGGAAGTGTAGAGCTTCGCCGCCTCCTCGGCTTCCTTGTCGAACCACAGGAAGGTCGTGATCTTCTGCTTGACGGCCATGTCCTGGCCTCCGGTGCTCGCCCCCATCGGCGCTCTCACGTTCTAGCACGCCCCTGCGGGTCTCGGGGAGATTGACGCCCGTTTGCCGCCCAACCTATGCTC
>JBKPBQ010000110.1:0-5419 GCA_046726955.1 Acidobacteriota bacterium | reverse complement strand
TCAGCGAGGCGGCGGGGCGGCGGCGGGGGAGGCCCGATCGACGGCGCAGCCGAAGGCCTTGGTCTCGGGCCGGCGCACCGGACGGCCCTCGAGGACGGCGTCGAGCGCGTGCTGCAGGTCCGGCGACTCCTGCCTGGACTTGACCCAGCCCCGGTAGCGGAGCCTCCCCTGGGAGTCGAGGAGGAAGGCCTCGGGCGTCGCCCTGGCTCCGAGCCGCTCGGCGATCGCGTGGTCGTCGTCCTTGACCATCGGGAAGGCGAAGCCGCGCTGCTCGGCATAGAGCGCGACTTCCTCCGTCGACTCCCAGCGGTTCGCGTTCACGCCGACGAACAGCACGCCCTGCGGCTCGTATCGTTCCTCGAGCTCGCGCAGGTGCGCCGAGAAGTACTTCGCGTAGGGGCAAAGCGTCGAAAGGAAAACCACCACGACGGCCTTGTGCCCGGCGAGCGCCGTCTTCAAGGACAGCGTGTCGCCCTGGAGGGAGGTGGCTTCGAAGTCCGCAACGGCGTCGCCGATCCGCGGCGGCTCCGCCGAAGCGTCCGCCGCCGCGCCGTGGGCCACGAGGAGGGCGAGCGCGAGAGTGGCAGGACCGGCGTTATCGAGGCGGATCGCGAGCACGACGATTCTAGTTGGTGCCTGCAGTTGCGCGCTTCTTGCGGATCAGCTGGGCGGGCGAGGCGCTCCAGGTGAAGGCGATGCCGAGCGACTTCATGTTGACGTCGCTCCTCGCCGTGACGGTGGAGTAGCCGTAGAGGTTGACGTCGATCGCGCTCGTGATCGAGTACGCGACGGCGCCTCCCAGCCGCAGGTACTCGGTGCGCGGGACCTGGTCGTGGTGGGTGAAGTCCGTGCTCGTCCGAGCGGGGAAGTCGATCGGAACCCTCCACCCGCCGTGCGTCTTCTGCCAGGCCCCGATCGCCCGCAGCGTGAGCGAGGAGCCCACGAGGTAGCCGAGGTCGAAGCCGAGCTGGCTCGCGTTGTGGGAGACGCCGAGCACCTTCTCGGGGACCGAGTACGTGTAGCGGACCTGGAGGTAGGCGTCGGGGAGCAGGGGATCGAGAAGGCGGCCCGCGGCCACTCCGAACCGGCCCTCGACGAGCCCTCGGCCCGCGGCGCCGTGGCCGTAGGTCGGGTAGTCGTGGGTCGGGACGACCAGACCCACGAAGGGCGTGACCGCAAAGGACCCCGTCGTCACGCGGTACCGCAGCTCGCTCGCGACGTCCTGGAACCGGGAGTGGTACTTGCCGTCGTCCTGGGCCGCGATACCCGCGACCACGGGGTGGGGGAAGGCCCCGTCGTACTTCGAGGTCACGAAGGGAACGCCGAGGCGCACCGCGAAGCGATTCGTCACCCCGTAGCTCAGGTCCACCCCGACATTGTTCCAGATCATGTCCCCGGGACTCAGGTCGTTTCCCTGGTAGTCGATGTGTGTCGTCGCCCACATCCGGCTGTAACCCAGCGTCATCGCCGCCTCGCCCTTGGGAGGCAGCCAGGCCTGGGCGCGGAGCGTGCTCGCCCCGGCGAGGAGGGTGACACTTCCTGCCAGGACCACCCGACAGAGCCGAAGCGGCGTTCCCTGCATTTCCGCACCCTCCTACTTCTTCGCGGACGCACCCTGCTTCGCGCGTTCCGCCAGGGCCTGGTTGACGGTGGCGATGTAGTCCTTCTGCGCGGAAGGCGCCTTCATCACGCAGTGGTACTGATGCGCGGCCGCCTTCAGCTCGGCGTCGGTCGGGTTGAAGAGCGTGGGAAGGACGGTCGGCTTCGAGCGAGACGCCTGCACCTGCGGCTCGATGGACGCGGCGGTCTTGAAGTCGGCGAAGACGAGGTCGTAGGTGCCGGTCTCGAGCGCGCTCCCGAGCTCTTCCTTTGTCGTCACGCTGCGGATGCGGTGGCCGGCGTGCTCGAGGTCCCGACGCAGGTTTCCCTGTTCGAGCGCCGCGGGCAACGACCCACCGGGGTCTGCGAACACGAGGATGGCGGCCGCGTACGGTCCCTTCATGCGCGTCGGGCGGCCTCGGCCCACGACCACGAGCTTGTCGCCGCACGCGAAGGCGTCGCCTCCCAGCGCCAGCACCGCCCCCGCGAGTCCCGTCGCCAGAATCGTCTTCTTCATCGGGGAGCCTCCATTCGTACGCCGCGCGAGCCTGGTGCCGCCGGGCGCCTCACGTGTGCTCTTGTGCCCGGAGGAGTTGCATGGATAATCGCACCAAGGGTCCGTCGAAGTCATTCGCAAGTTCTTCGGCGACGCTGATTTTCTTTTCGGGAGACGAGAGGCGGTGCGGCTGCGTTTCGGCCGGTGCCTGTTCGACGGCGACGCCAGAGAGCTCCGGCGTGACGGCGCGCCGAAGCCCGTGTCCCCCAAGGCGTTGCAGTTCCTGGAGCTCTTGCTGCAGGAACGCCCCCGCGCGCTCTCCAAGCAGGAGATCCACGAGCGGCTGTGGCCGGACAGCTTCGTCTCGGACTCGAGCCTCGCGCGCGTCGCCAACGAGGTCCGCTCCGCGATCGGCGACGACGCCCGAGACCCTCAATTCGTCCGAACCGTCCATCGCTTCGGCTACTCCTTCGCGGGCGAGGCGGTCTCCGAGCCCGCGGCGGCGTCTCCGCGCTCGGTATGCCGGCTCGTGTGGGCGGGACGCACCTTTCCCCTCGCGGAGGGTGAGAACCTGCTGGGCCGGGCTTCAGATGCGCGGGTCTCGATCGACCTCGCGCGCGTGTCTCGCCACCACGCGCGGATCGTGGTCGACCGAGGGAAAGCCGAAATCGAGGACCTGGGCAGCAAGAACGGCACTTTCTTGCGCGGACAATCCGTCAAAGCGAAGGCCGAGCTCGCCGACGGCGACGAGATCTGCATCGGCTCCGCGATCCTGGTCTTCCGCTCGGCAGGGGGGGACAGCACGACGGAAGCGGGCACTCCTCCGTGAACGCCGCCTCGGACCTCTCGCCGGGATCCCTGGTCGGGCCGTACGAGCTCCTGTCCCTGCTCGGCGAAGGCGGGATGGGTCGGGTCTACCGCGCTCGCGACGAGCGGCTGTCCCGCGAGGTGGCGCTCAAGCTCGTCCGGGCCGAGCTCGCCGAGGACCTCGATAGGCTCAAGCGGTTCGAGCACGAGGCGAAGGCGGCGGGCGCGCTCAATCATCCGAACATCGTGGCCATCTACGACACCGGGCAGAGCGACGGCTCGCCCTATATCGTCTCGGAGCTGCTGCAGGGGGAGACGCTGCGCGATCGCCTGGCCACGGGCGCGCTCGGCGCGCGCAAGGCGGTGGAGTACGGCGTGCAGATCGCGCGCGGGCTCGCCGCCGCCCACGAGAGGGGCATCGTCCACCGCGACCTCAAGCCGGAGAACCTGTTCCTGACGAAGGACGGGCTCGTCAAGATCCTCGATTTCGGGATTGCCAAGCTCGGCCGTGCGGGCGAGGAGAGGGCGGGAAGCGAGGGCGAGACGCTGTCCGGCACGGGCACGAACCCCGGAACGATGCTGGGGACGGTGGGCTACATGTCGCCGGAGCAGGTGCGCGGGCTGCCGGCGGATCACCGGTCGGATGTCTTCTCCTTCGGCGCCGTGCTGTTCGAGATGCTCACCGGCCGGCGCGCGTTCAAGAGCGCGACCGCCGCCGACACGCTGAGCGCGATCCTGCGCGAGGACCCGACGGAGGCCCTCGGGACTGCCGCTGTAATTCCTCCCGGACTCCTCCGCGTCGTGCGGCGCTGCCTCGAGAAGGCGCCGGCCGACCGCTTCCAGACCGCGCGCGACCTCGCCTTCGCGCTCGAGGGTGCGACCACCGAGCCGCCGCGGCCGGTCACCGGCGACGCAGACCGGTCGAGAGAGAGGCGGCGGGGGGGGGCGCTCCTCGTGGGTGTCGCGGCCCTCGCGGCGGCCGGGCTCCTCGGCGCGTGGCTCGCCTGGAGATCGGTCCCGGGGCGGCCGGTCCCTCCCAGCTTCCAGCGGCTGACGTTCCGTGTCGGCAACGTGGAGTCGGCTCGATTCGCTCCGGATCGGGAGACGATCGTCTACGGCGCGAAATGGGGGTCGAGCCCGAGCGAGCTCTACTCGACGCGGGCCGGAGCCACGGCCTCTCGTGCGCTGGGCATCAAAGACGCGTTGATCCTGCGCATCTCCGCCCGAGAGGAGATGGCCTTGCTCCTGCGGCCGCGCACCGTGACGTGGAGCGTCTCGGAGGGAACGCTGGCGCGGGCGCCCCTGGCGGGGGGTACGCCGCGGGAGGTGCTCGAAGGAGTCGTCGACGCCGACTGGTCGCCGGACGGGAAGGACCTCGCCGTGATCCACGTCGTCGGTGAACGCTATCGGCTCGAATACCCTATCGGGAAGATCCTCTACGAGTCCGAGCCGCCCGCCGCGATGGGCTCGCTCTCCGTGTCCCGAGCCGGCGACACCATAGCCTTCATCGAGCATCCCGTCGCCGGCGACGTACGGGCGGAGATCTCGATCGTCGGCCCGAAGCAGGCGAAGCGCACCATCGCGTCCGGGTATGCCGCCGCCAACGACATTCGGTGGTCCCCCCGCGGGGACGAGGTGTGGTTCTCGGCGAGCGAGGGGGGCCCGCCCCGGCAGCTCCACGCCGTGACGCTGGCCGGCCGCAAGCGCGTGGTGTTCGAGCAGGCGGGGCCCTTTGCGCTCCTGGACCTCTCCGCTCGAGGCCAGGCCCTCCTCTCCTCCGGCATCATCTGGATGGAGATTCGCGCGCGGGCGCGAGGGGCCGTGGAGGAGACCGAGCTGCCCGCGGCCGAGCTGTCGTTCCTCTCCGACCTCAGCGACGACGGCTCACTGGTGCTCGGCACCGACGTGGGCCAGGGAGCAGGCTCGAACTTCTCCTTCTACGTCCAGAAGACCGACGGATCCCCTGCCGTCTGGCTCGGAGAAGGCGACGGCCAGGCCCTGTCGCCCGACGGGCGCTTTGCTCTCGCCGTGCTCGCCAAGAGCCAGCCGCAGCAGCTCGTCATCGTCCCGACCGCAGCGGGCGACACGCGGACGCTCGAGGCGGGTCCGATCGTCCGATACGTCCGCGCGGTGTGGGATCCCTCCGGTCGGCGCGTGGTCATCGCGGGCGCCGACGCGAGCGACCGTGAGCGGCTGTACGTGCAGGACGTCGGCGGAGGGGCGCCCACCCCCGCCACGGACGAAGGCGTCACGCTCGCGAAGCTCGGCCGGCCCGTTTCCCCCGACGGCCAGCGGGTCGTGGCCCTGGGCCCGGACGAGGTCCCGGCCATTTATCCGCTGGGAGGCGGCGAGCCCACGCCGGTGCCCGGCCTCGGAGACGACGACGTGCCGCTGTGCTGGACGCCGGACGGCCGCGAACTGATGATCGCCCGCTATGGCGAGGACTCACCCGTCGTCGAGCGCGTCGAGGTCGCGACCGGAAGGACGCACCGCTGGGCCGGGCCGCCGCGATCGCTC
>JBKPBQ010000109.1:0-9086 GCA_046726955.1 Acidobacteriota bacterium | reverse complement strand
ATCCAGGACCTGCGGGCTTGCACAGAGGAGGACACGTGCTCTCGAGGCTGGCCCTACATGTTCTCCGCCGAGGCCCCGCGGAGCAAATTGACGTGTTGGCAGCGGTTGCGGGCCGCGTCGGGGCAAGGAGCTTGCACGTTTGCGGACGGAGGTGTCTATGCTCGGCACACACGAAGCGACCGCGACGATCGCAGTCAAGGACCTGGACGGAGCCCGCAGGTTCTACGAGGGAACGCTCGGCTTGAGCCGCGCCAACGAGGAGAATGACGAGGCGGTCGTGTACAAGACGGGCGGGTCTCGTCTGCTCGTCTACCGGTCGCAGTTCGCCGGGACGAATCAGGCCACGGCCGCCACGTGGTCGGTGGGCGACGTGGACGGCACCGTCAAGGAGCTGAAGGCGCGGGGCGTGCGCTTCGAGCGGTACGACTTTCCGGACGCGAAGCACGAAGGCGACGTGCACGTGATGGGGCGCATCCGCGCGGCGTGGTTCAAAGACCCCGACGGGAACATCCACAGCATCGTCAACATGTGACGTGCCGCCGGCGCGGTCTTCGCAAGTTCAGGGCGGGGGAGTCGCCTCCCCCGCTCGTGGTCAGCGCCGGGCGCGCGTCCTCGCTGCCTTGCGCGCGGACGCGGAGCGCTGCCGCGCCGACCGCCGCCGCGCGCTGGACCGTGCCTGGCGGGCCAGGGCGCTTCGCGAAGCAGCGGAGCGTCCTTCCCGGCGGAGCGCGCCGCGGGTGGCCCGCGACCGCTTCGCGGACGGCCGGCGACCGGGGTTCCGGCCCTTGGCCGTGTCGCGCGCCGCCTGCTGCCGCGTGCGCTTCGAGCCCTGAGTGGGCGCCCCGAGCTTCACCCCGGCACGTCGGGCCTTCGAGAGTCCGATGGCAATCGCCTGCTTGGTCGACCGCGCTCCGTGCTTGCCCTCGCGGATATGGTGCATTTCCTCGCGTACGAACTCGCCCGCCTGCGTCGAGGGGGACTTGCCCTCCGCCTCGTCCTGCTTGGCGCGTTCGAGGGTTTCTTCTTCCGGCATGCGTCCCTCCTGCGGTACGGGCCACGGCGTCTGCCTGGGGCGCGAGTACTCGGCCCGGCTCTGCGCGAGCAGGGCCTTGTTCATGGCGTGCAGCACTTCCTCACCCTGGCGCTCCCGGCCCGCCACCTTGTAGTGGGCGGGGTGGACGTTGCTCTTGGTCTTGCTCATGTCGTTCCGTCTTTCGAGGGTTGTTTGTAGATACTTCCAGCCGACCGGACGCGCGTCCGGCACGGGCAGTTGTCATCCACCCCCCGTTGCCGCACCTTTGCACTCGACGTGCCAGGACGGCGTCGGGGCTCGCTAAGATAGGGGGAGATGCCGAAGCAAGGTCCCCAGACGGACGGCGAGGTCCTCGAGAAGCCGAAGGAGCGCACGAAACGCCCCCAGCTCTTCCACGTCGTCCTCTACAACGACGACTACACGACGATGGAGTTCGTGGTACACGTGCTGGAGGCGGTCTTCCAGAAGCCCACGGAGGATGCCTTCCGGATCATGCTCGACGTGCACCGGCGTGGACGCGGGGTCTGCGGGGCGTACACTTATGAGGTGGCGGAGACCAAGGTGACGACAGTGCACGAGATGGCCCGCAAGGAAGGCTTTCCCCTCCGCGCCGGGCTCGAGGAGGCCTGATACGGCGATGTTCACCGCATCCCTCGAGCGCGTACTGAACGTGGCGGCCCGCGAGGCCCTCGCCCGCCGGCACACCGACCTCACGCTGGAGCACCTCCTCTTCGCGGCGGCCCACGATCCCCTCGGCGAGGACATCCTGACCGCGGCCGGCGCGGACGTGCTGAAGCTCAAGAAGGACCTGGAGACCTTCCTCGAGCAGACTCTCGACAGGCTGCCCGCCGGCTCCCGCAAGGCCCCGCAGCAGACCGTGGCCTTCCGCCGCGTGCTGCAGACGGCGGTCGTGCACGTGCAGAGCGCGGGCAAAGCGGAGGCCGACGTGGGCGACGTGCTGGCCGCGCTCCTGCGCGAGCCGCGCTCCCACGCGGTGGACCTCCTTGCCGCCCAGGGCGTCACCCGGCTCGACGTGCTCAACTACATCTCCCACGGGATCCGCAAGAACCCCGAGGGCGAGCCCGACCTCGCCCCCGGCGGCGAAGGCGAAGAGGGACGCGCGGGCTCGCGCGATCCGCTGGCCGCCTACGCCTCGAACCTCTCGGAGCGGGCGCGGCAGGGCAAGCTCGACCCCGTGATCGGCCGCCTGAAGGAGATGGGCCGCGCCCTCGAGGTGCTGTGCCGCCGACGCAAGAACAATCCCGTGTTCGTGGGGGAGCCGGGGGTGGGGAAGACGGCGATCGTCGAGGGACTGGCCCAGCGGCTGCTCCAGGACGACTGCCCCGAAGTGCTGAAGGGGGCCGAGGTCTTCGCGCTCGACACGGGGGCGCTCCTCGCGGGCACGCGCTACCGCGGGGACTTCGAGGAGCGCTTCAAGGCCGTGATCCGCGCCCTCAAGAAGCGCGAGAAGCCCGTGCTCTTCATCGACGAGATGCACACGATGGTGGGGGCGGGGGCGACCACGGGCGGGACGATGGACCTCGCCAACCTCATCAAGCCGATCCTCACCGAGGGCGAGGTCCGGCTCATGGGCTCCACGACGTTCGAGGAGTTCAAGCACGTCGAGCGCGACCGCGCCCTCGCCCGGCGCGTGCAGCGGATCGACGTGGACGAGCCGAACGAGGGCGACACCGTGAGGATCCTCGCGGGCCTGCGCGCGCGCTACGAGGAATATCACCAGGTGACGTACACCGAGGACGCGCTGGAGGCGGCGGCGCGGCTCGCCCGCCGGTACCTCCGCGACCTGCGCCTGCCCGACAGCGCGATCGACGTGCTGGACGAGGCGGGGGCGGGGCTGCGGCTCAATCCGCCCGAGGACGGCCGGCGGGTCGTGGGCGTCCCCGAGGTGGAGCGCGTCGTCGCCCGGATGGCGCGCATCCCCGAGTCGCAGGCTTCGAGCAGCGACCGGGAGAAGCTCCGTACGCTCGCCGAGTCCCTGAAGCGCGTCGTCTACGGGCAGGACGAGGCGGTGGAGACGGTGGCGGGCGCGATCAAGCGCGCGCGGGCCGGGCTCGGGCCGCCGGAGCGTCCCGCGGGGTCGTTCCTGTTCACCGGTCCGACGGGCGTCGGCAAGACCGAGCTGGCAAAGCAGCTCGCGAAGCACCTCGGCAACGAGTTCCACCGTTACGACATGAGCGAGTACGCGGAGAAGCACGCGGTGGCCCGCCTCATCGGAGCGCCGCCAGGCTACGTGGGCTTCGAGCAGGGAGGCCTGCTCGTGGACGCGGTCCGCCAGCACCCGTACTCGGTGGTGCTGCTCGACGAGATCGAGAAGGCGCACCCCGACCTCATGAACATCCTTCTCCAGGTGATGGACCACGCTACGCTGACCGACAACACGGGGCGGAAGGCCGACTTCCGCCAGGTCATACTCATCATGACGTCCAACGCCGGGTCGCGCGAGATGTCCGCGGCGTCCATCGGCTTCGCGGGGGACCACGCCCGCGACGCGAAGTCGAAAGGCAAGCAGGCGATCGAGAAGCTCTTCACGCCGGAGTTCCGGAACCGCCTCGACGCGATCGTGAACTTCAAGCCTCTCACGCCCGAGGTCATGGAGACGATCGTCGACAAGTTCGTCCTCGAGCTCGAGGCCCAGCTCCGCGAGCGCAAGGTCGCGATCGAGCTCCGGCCGGAAGCGCGGACGCACCTCGCCAAGAAGGGATTCGACCCCGTGTTCGGCGCGCGCCCGCTCAACCGGCTGGTCCAGACCGAGGTCCGCAATCCCCTCACCGACGAGATCCTCTTCGGTCAGCTCGAGCACGGGGGGACGGTGGTCATCGGCTTCGACGCCGACAAGCTGACCTTCACCTACGATCCCAGCCCCGGACCTCCGGCCGCGCCCGCTCCCGTCGGGGGCGACGGCGCGTCCTCCTGAGTGCGCGAGCTCTACCCTCCCATCGAGCCGTTCGACGAGGGCTTCCTGCAGGTGTCCGACCTGCACCGCGTGCACTACGAGCAGGTGGGGAACCCCAAGGGCAAGAAGGCGGTCTTCCTCCACGGCGGCCCCGGCGGCGGGCTCGACGCGGACTATCGGCGGTACTTCGACCCCAAGCGCTGGCACCTGGCGCTCTTCGACCAGCGGGGGAGCGGCCGGAGCACGCCGCACGCGGAGCTCCGGGAGAACACGACGTGGGACCTCGTGGCCGACATCGAGCGCCTGCGCGAGCACCTGGGCGTGGACAAGTGGGTCGTCTTCGGGGGCAGCTGGGGAAGCACGCTCGCCCTCGCCTACGCGCAGAAGCACCCCGACCGCTGCGCCGCGCTCATCCTCCGGGGGATCTTCCTGCTCCGCCGGAAGGAGCTCCTCTGGTTCTACCAGGAGGGGGCGAGCTGGCTCTTCCCGGACGCGTGGGACGAGTACCTGAAGCCGATCCCCGAGGTGGAGCGCGGCGACCTCATGAGCGCCTACTACCGGCGGCTCACCTCGCCCGACCCCGCGGTGCGCGCGGCGGCCGCGAAGGCCTGGTCGGTGTGGGAGGGGACGACGAGCAAGCTCTTCCCTGATCCGGACTACATCGCCCACTTCGGCGGGGACACCTTCGCGGACGCCTTCGCCCGCATCGAGTGCCACTACTTCGTGCACGGCGCGTTCATGGAGCGGGAGGGCCAGCTGCTGGAAGACGTGCCGAAGATCGCCCACGTGCCCGGGGTGATCGTCCAGGGCCGCTACGACGTGGTCTGCCCGGCGGCGAGCGCCTGGGAACTGCACAAGCGCTGGCCGAAGTCGAAGCTCGTGCTCGTCCCCGACGCCGGCCACAGCATAAAGGAGCCGGGCATCCTGAGCGCGCTCGTGCAGGCGACGGACGACTTCGCCGGGCTCTGAGCGTCACTGATAGACTAGCGTGATGGCCGGACCGGCACGAGACCGCATCGACGAGCTCGAAGCGCTGCTCGAGGAGCGCATCGTCGTCATCGACGGCGCGATGGGGACGATGGTGCAGGCCCGTGGCCTGACCGAAGCCGACTACCGGGGCGAGCGCTTCAAGGACCACCCGAAGGACCTGAAGGGCAACCACGACGTCCTCGCCCTCACGCGGCCGGACGTGCTCGAGGCGATCCACCGCGAGTACCTCGAGGCGGGCGCGGACATCATCGAGACGAACACCTTCAGCTCGAATCGGATCTCGCAGAGCGACTATGGCCTGGAGGGCTCGGCGGCGGCGATCAGCCGGGCCGCGGCCGAGGCGGCGCGGCGGGCCGTGGACGCTTACAGGGCCGATACCGGGCGTCCGGTCTGGCTCGCGGGCGCGCTCGGCCCCACCACGAAGAGCGCCTCGCTCTCCCGGGACGTCAACGATCCGGGAGCGCGCGCGGTCACGTTCGATGAGCTCGAGGCCGCCTACAACGAGCAGGCGACCGCCCTCCTCCAGGGAGGAGTGGACCTCCTGCTCGTGGAGACGGTCTTCGACACGCTGAACGCGAAGGCCGCGCTCGTGGGCATCGAGCGGGCGTTCGACGACGCGGGCCGGCGCGTGCCGGTCATGGTCTCGGTGACGATCTTCGAGAGCGGCCGCAACCTCTCCGCGCAAACGGTCGAGGCCTTCTGGATCTCGGTCTCGCACGCGAAGCTCTTCTCGGTGGGCATCAACTGCTCCCTCGGCCCGAAGCAGATGAGGCCCTACATCGAGGAGCTGGCGGCGGTCACGCCGCTCTACGTCTCCTGCTACCCGAACGCCGGCCTCCCCAACGCTTTCGGCGGTTTCGACGAGACGCCGGAGCGGATGTCTGCCGACATCGGCGAGTTCGCGCGGTCGGGCTTCGTGAACATCGTCGGCGGCTGCTGCGGGACGACGCCCGCCCACATCCGGAAGATCGCGGAAGCGGTGCGCGGCGTGAAGCCGCACGCCTCGAACAGGCTGGAGCCCCTGAGCCGCTTCTCGGGCCTCGAGCCCCTCGTCATCCGTCCCGACTCGAACTTCGTGAACGTCGGAGAGCGCACGAACGTCACGGGCTCGCCGAAGTTCGCCAAGCTCATCCAGGCCGGCCAGTTCGAGGAAGCGCTCGCGGTCGCGCGCCAGCAGGTCGAAGGGGGAGCCCAGATCCTCGACGTCAACATGGACGAGGGGATGCTGGACTCGGAAAAGGCGATGACGCGGTTCCTGAACCTCGTGGCCGCGGAGCCCGACGTCGCGCGCATCCCCATCATGGTCGACAGCTCCAAGTGGACCGTGCTCGAGGCGGGACTGAAGTGCCTGCAGGGGAAGGGCATCGTCAACTCCATCTCGCTGAAGGAAGGCGAGGAGGTCTTCAAGGAGCACGCGCGGAAGATCCGGCGCTACGGGGCGGGGGTCGTGGTGATGGCCTTCGACGAGCGCGGCCAGGCCGACACCGTCGAGCGGAAGGTCGAGATCCTGACGCGCGCTTGCCGGATCCTGATCGACGAGGTCGGCTTCGCGCCCGAGGACATCGTGGTGGACCCGAACATCCTCACCGTGGCCACCGGGATGGAGGAGCACAACGAGTACGCGGTGGCGTTCATCGAGGCCACGCGCCGCATCAAGGCGGCGCTGCCGGGGGTGAAGGTGAGCGGGGGAGTGTCGAACATCTCCTTCTCCTTCCGCGGCAACAACCCGGTGCGCGAGGCCATGCACTCGGCCTTCCTCTACCACGCGATCAAGGCCGGGATGGACATGGGGATCGTCAACGCGGGCCAGCTCGAGGTGTACGAGGAGATCCCGAAGGAGCTGCGCGACCTCGTGGAGGACGTGCTCCTGAACCGCCGTCCCGACGCCACGGAGCGGCTCATCGCCTTCGCGGAGTCCGTGAAGGGACGGGAGCGCGCGGCCGTCCAGGAGGACGAGTGGAGGACGGGCCCCGTCGAGGACCGGCTGAAGCACGCGCTCGTCAAGGGGATCGTGGACTGGATCGACGCGGACACCGAGGAGGCCCGGGTGAAGCTGGGCCGCCCCCTCGCCGTGATCGAGGGGCCGCTCATGGACGGCATGAACGTCGTGGGCGATCTCTTCGGCTCCGGGAAGATGTTCCTGCCCCAGGTCGTGAAGAGCGCGCGCGTGATGAAGAAGGCCGTCGCCTACCTCACTCCGTACCTGGAGGCGGAGAAGGCGGAAGGCCAGAAGGCGGAAGCGAAGGTCCTGCTCGCGACTGTGAAGGGCGACGTCCACGACATCGGCAAGAACATCGTCGGGGTCGTCCTCGCCTGCAACAGCTACGAGGTCGTGGACCTCGGGGTGATGGTGCCGGCGGACAAGATCCTCAAGACGGCGCGGGAGATCGGCGCCGACTTCGTGGGCCTCTCCGGGCTCATCACGCCGTCACTCGACGAGATGGTCCACGTCGCGAAGGAGATGGACCGCGAAGGCTTCAGCGTTCCCCTCCTCATCGGAGGGGCGACGACGAGCAGGGCCCACACCGCCGTGAAGATCGCCCCCGCCTACCGCCATCCCGTCGTCCACGTGCTCGACGCCTCGCGGGCGGTGACGGTGGTCGGCCAGCTGAAGAACGCGGAGGCGCGCGAGAAGCTCGCGGCGGACAACCGCCTCGCCCAGGAGAAGCTCCGCCACGAGCACGAGCAGAAGCGCTCGGCGAAGCCGCTCCTCTCCCTGGAGGAGGCGCGGCGGCGCCGGACGAAGATCGACTGGGCGGGCTACGAGATCCCGCGGCCGTCGTTCACGGGCGCGCGCGCGCTCGAGGTGCCCCTCGGCGAGCTCGTGCCGCTCGCCGACTGGTCGCCGTTCTTCCACACGTGGGAGCTCAAGGGGACCTATCCGCGCATCTTCGAGAACCCCGACTGGGGAGCGCGCGCCCGCGAGCTCTTCGACGACGCGCAGGAGCATCTCCGCGAGATCGTGGACGGCAAGCGGCTCGTCGCCCGCGCCGTCTACGGCTTCTTCCCCGCCAACGCGGTGGGCGACGACATCGAGCTCTACACGGACGAGGGACGCGGGGGACTGCGCGCCACCCTCCACACGCTGCGCCAGCAGGTGGACAAGGGAGAGGGTGAGCCCAACCAGGCGCTCGCCGACTTCGTGGCCCCCCGTGACCAGGGCCGGGTCGACTACGTCGGGGCTTTCGCGGTCACGGCGGGGATCGGCATCGACGGCCTCGTGCAGTCGTTCGAGAAAGCGCACGACGACTACGGCGCGATCATGACCAAGGCCCTCGCCGACCGCCTCGCGGAGGCGTGCGCGGAGTGGCTGCACCGGAAGGCTCGGCACGACTGGGGCTACGGCCGCGACGAGGCGCTGGGCGTCGACGAGCTCATCCGGGAGCAGTACCGCGGCATCCGCCCCGCTCCCGGCTATCCCGCGCAGCCCGACCACAGCGAGAAGGCGATCCTGTTCGAGCTGCTCGACGCCGAGCGGAACGCCGGGATCTCGCTGACCGAGAGCTACGCGATGCTGCCCGCGGCCTCCGTGAGCGGGTTCTACCTCGCGCACCCGCAGTCGCGCTACTTCCAGGTGGGCCGGATCGAGCGCGACCAGGTGCTCGACTACCAGCGCAGGAAGGGGCTCGACCTGCGCACGGTGGAGCGCTGGCTCTCGCCCGTCCTGAACTACGAGCCGGAGGCGGAGCCTGCCGCCCCCGACACGAGCTCGGCCGCCGCCGAGCCTCGGGGTGCCCTGGCCTAGCAGGGTGCTGAAGAGTGTCCTTGCGCGGCGCGCGACACCGATGCCTCTCCGCGAGTGGTTTCAGGCGAGTGCAGACGGACATCGAACTGGAGCGGGCGGGGCTCTTGAAGGCTGCTTCTTCAGCACCCTGCTAAAGGGCGGCGCGTGAAGCTGGAGCTCAAGTTTCCGGCCACGCCCGAGACCGCGGCCGACCACGCGGAGCTCGCGGTGCGCCTGGCGAGCGAAGAGCACGACGTGGAGCTGGACTTCTCGGCGAAGAGCCTCGAGAGCCTCGACGCGCTCGTGGACACGCTGCGCGAGGACGGCCTCACCGGAGAGGAGGCCGCGGAGGCGCTCTTCGTCCTCGGCTGCTACCTCGGCGAGGTGCTCGTGCGCGGGTTGCAGGGTCGCTGGCTGGCCACACC
>JBKPBQ010000108.1:0-6430 GCA_046726955.1 Acidobacteriota bacterium | reverse complement strand
CGAGGATGAGCACGGGGCCTTCCGTGGCGAGCACGGCCTCGCGCTGCTGGGAGTTGAGGCCGGCGAGGAGGGGGGAGGCCTCGGTGGACGAGGGCGGCGTCACTCGACCGTGACCGACTTCGCCAGGTTCCGCGGCTGGTCCACGTCGCGGCCCGCGCGCACGGCCGCATGGTACGCGAGGAGCTGCAGGGGCAGAACCATCAGGAAGGGCGACCACGTCTCGGCGCAGGCCGGGACCTCGAGGAGCGCGTCGTGGGCGTCGAGGAGTGTCGTCAGCGTCTTGTCGCCGGCGAACGCCACCGCCACCACCCGGCCCCCGCGGGCCTTCGCCTCCTGGACGTTCGAGAGCATCTTCTCGTACACGCGGCCGGCCGGGCAGAGCGCGACCACGGGCAGCGACTCGTCGATGAGCGCGATGGGGCCGTGCTTCATCTCTCCCGCCGGATAGCCCTCGGCGTGGACGTAGGAGATCTCCTTCAGCTTGAGAGCGCCCTCGAGCGCGATCGGGTAGTTGATGCCGCGGCCGAGGTAGAGGAAGTCGCGGGCCGCGGAGAGGGAGCGCGCGAGCTCCTCCACCGCCTTCTCGTCCTGCAGCGCCTGCTCCATGAGGTGGGGGATGCGCGTGAGCTGCTCGAGGTGCCCGCGCGCGTCCTCGCGGGAGAGCGCGCCCCGCAGCCGTCCGAGGTAGAGCGCGAGGAGCGAGAGCGCCGCCATCTGGGCGGTGAAGGCCTTCGTGGAGGCGACGCCGATCTCGGGTCCGGCGTGCGTGAGGAGCGACCCCGCGGCCTCGCGCGTGAGCATCGACCCCTTCACGTTGCAGATCGCGAGGGGGAGCGCTCCTTTCGCCTTGGCCTCGCGGAAGGCGGCGAGCGTGTCCGCCGTCTCGCCGCTCTGGCTGATGGCGACGGCGACCGTCCCCTTCCCCACGAGCGGCGTGCGGTAGCGGAACTCGCTGCCGTAGTCCACCTCGGTGGGGATCCCCGCCACCTGCTCCAGCAGGAACTTGCCCACGAGCGCCGCGTGCCAGCTCGTGCCGCAGGCGAGGAGCACGATGCGCTCCGCCTGCTTCAGCCCGGCCTCCGCGTCGCCGAGCTCCTCGAGGTGCACGGCGCCTTCCTCCAGCCCGATCCGGCCGAGGAGCGTGTCGCGCACCGCCCGCGGCTGCTCGTGGATCTCCTTGAGCATGAAGTGGCGGTAGCCGCCCTTCTCCGCCTGCACGGGATCCCAGGAGATGCGCTGGGGCGTGCGCTCCACGCGGTTCCCGTGGACGTCCGTGATCTCGAGCGAGGTCGGGGTGACGGTGGCGACGTCGCCGTCGTCCAGGAACACGAAGTCGCGCGTGTAGGGGAGGAGGGCGGGGATGTCGGAGGCCACGAAGCGCTCGCCCTCCCCGAGGCCGATGACGAGCGGCGGCCCGCGCCGGGCCGCCACCAGCTTCTGCGGCTCGTCCTTCGACAGGAGCACGAGCGCATAGACCCCCTCCACCTCCGCGAGCGCCTCCCGCACCGCGCTCTCCAGACGGCCGTTGTAGTGGGAGGCGACGAGGTGGGCCACGATCTCGGTGTCGGTCTGGGTGACGAACGTGCGGCCTTCCTTCTGGAGCCGCGCCTTCAGGGAGAGGTAGTTCTCGATGATGCCGTTGTGGACGACCACGATCCGGCCCGCCGCGTCCTGGTGGGGATGCGCGTTCTCCTCGGTGGGCCGGCCGTGGGTGGCCCAGCGCGTGTGTCCGAGGCCGTACGCGCCGGCAAGGGGATCGGCGGCCAGGCTCTCCACCAGGTTCGTGAGCTTGCCTGCGGAGCGCCGGCGGCAGAGCTGGCCGTCGCGCACGACCGCCACCCCCGCCGAGTCGTAGCCCCGGTACTCGAGGCGGCGCAGCCCCTCGAGGATCACGGGGACGGCGTCACGGTGGCCCACGTAACCGACGATGCCGCACATGTGATCAGCCCTTCGCCGGGGTCTCTTCCTTCTTGCGCCGCACCCAGCCCTCCTTCACGACCTGCCGCGCGCGGCCGAGGGCGAGCGTGCGGGGAGGCACGTCGGCGGTGATCGTGCTCCCCGCGGCGACGTAGGCCCCGTCCCCCACCACCACCGGGGCGACGAGCGTCGTGTTGCTGCCCACGAACGCCCCCGCCTCGATGCGGGTGGGGTGCTTGTGGGTGCCATCGTAGTTGCACGTGATCGTACCCGCACCCACGTTCACGCCGGGCCCGATCGTGGCGTCGCCGAGGTAGGAAAGGTGCGGGGCCTTCGATCCCTCGCCGAGGTGGGTCTTCTTGAGCTCCACGAAGTTCCCCACCCGGGCGCGCGGCCCCACGCGGCTCTCCGGTCGCAGGTGCGCGAAGGGGCCGATCGAAGCGCCCCTCTCCACGACACACTCGCGGAGGAAGCAGTGGTCGAGGACCTGCGCGTCCTCGGCGATCTCGCTGTCCACGACGCGCGCGAAGGGACCGACGGAGGCTCCCTTGCGGACGACCGTGCGACCCTCGAGGATCGTGAAGGGACGCAGGTGCGCCCCTCCTTCCACGGTCACGCCGGGGGCGACGGTCGTGGTCGACGGGTCTTCCACGAGGACGCCCGCGGCGAGGAGGCGCGCGAGCTCGCGATCGCGCAGCAACCGCGCCGCCCCCGCGAGGTCGGCCATCGAGGAGACGGCAAGGGCCTCCTGCGGATCCGGGCCGGAGAAACCGCGCACCGGGCGCCCGGACGACGCGAGCCGCGCGGCCGCCTCCTCGAAGCTCGCGACCTTCGGGGCCGGATCGTCGCAGAGCAGCGGTCGGATCGCCTCGGCCGAGAAGGCTCCGATCGTCGGAGCCATCATCGTCGCCGCGGCGCCCGACTCCTCGTGCGCGGCGAGGAGCGCGCGCAGCGTCTCGGCGCGGACGAGGGGACGATCGGCGGCGACGACGAGGACCGTCGCCGTCGCGGCGAGGAGCGTGCGGGCGGCGGCCGGCTCGGGGACCTCGCTACCCTCGGCCGCGGAGACGAAGTCGAGCTTCTGTGCCCCGAGGGCGGCGCGCACGCTCTCGAGGTCGCCGGCTCCCACGACGACGAGCGGCGCCGCGACTTCAGCGACGGCGCGCAGCGCGTGCGCCACGAGCGGGAGGCCGAGGACGGGGACGAGCGGGCCCACGCCCGGGGAGCCCGCTCCCCGGGACCTGGCCACGACGAGGGCACGCGGCGAGTTGTTCGTCAAGGAATCGATCGTAGCACGCTGCTCGCAGCGTGCTGAAAAAGCAGCCTTCGTCAGATGCGCGCGTCGCGCGCGCGAGGACACTTTTCAGCACGCGGCCCGATCGGCGCCGGAGCGGAACGCTACCGTGTCGTCAGGAAGCCTGGGAGTAGACGAGCGAGACGAAGTCGGCTTCGTCGCGGATCGAGTCGAAGTCCGAATCGCTCCGCGCCTGCGCGCGGTTGGCGGGGCTGATGGAGATCGCGGTCTTGAGCGCCTTGATGGCGGCCGTCCGGTCCCCGGCGCGGGCCTGCGCGGCGGCGAGGCAGTAGAGCACGTGCTCGTTGCGAGGATGGATGTCCGCCGCCTGCTGGAGGTGCTTGATGGCGCCCTCGAAGTCGCCCCGGTTGTGGAGGAAGACGCCGTAGTTCAGCAGGTCCTCGAAGCTCTTGGGGTGCTTCGACCGCTTCTCGCGGGAGCGCTCGCAGAGGAGCCGGAAAGCGCGGGCCCGCTCCAGGAGGTCGCGCTCCTCGGGATGGCCCTCGATCAGCTCGTCCAGCAACTCGGACGCGCGGTCGAAGTCCTTTTTTCCCAATGCCTTGACGGCTTTCTCGTAGAGCTCGAGGGCGTGACTGGTGCGCCGGTCGTGAACCGCCGCCCCCTTCTTGTCCGCCATGCCTGCCTCCCGCCCCCATGCGCCGGGAAGTCCAGCCTGAATAGTAAGTTATACAGCATAACACCACCCTCCGCCCGCCGCAATGAGCGCGCGCACACACCCCCTTTGGTAGAATCACCTGTTGGTCTGATGGTGATGGAGCACGCCCGAGACGAGCCGATCGTGATCCGGGGGGCCCGGGTCCACAACCTCAAGGGAATCGACTGCGACCTGCCGCGCAACCGGCTGGTCGTGATCACCGGTCCCTCGGGGTCGGGCAAGAGCAGCCTCGCCTTCGACACGCTCTACGCCGAAGGCCAGCGCCGCTACGTGGAGAGCCTCTCTCCCTACGCGCGCCAGTTCCTCGAGCAGATGGAGAAGCCGGACGTGGAGTCGGTCTCCGGTCTCTCCCCGGCGATCGCCATCGAGCAGCGCACGACGGTCGCGCACCCTCGCTCGACGGTGGGCACCGTCACCGAGGTCTACGACCACCTCCGCGTGCTCTTCGCCGCGCTCGGCAAGCCGCACTGTCCGCGCTGCGCGGAGCCGATCGCGGCCCAGACCGCGGAGCAGATGGCGGAGCGGCTGCTCGCGGACTCGCCGGGCACGCCGGTGGCGATCCTCGCCCCGGTCGTGCGCGGGCGGAAGGGAGCCTTCAAGAAGGAGCTCCACGATCTCGCCGCCGCCGGCTTCCTGCGCGCGCGGATCGACGGCAAGGGCTACAACCTCGCGGAGCCGCCCACGCTCGAGCCGCGGCGCAACCACAGGATCGACGTGCTCGTGGACCGGCTGCTCCTGCGGCCCGGCGTCGAGAAGCGCCTGCGCGCGAGCCTGGAGAAAGCACTCGACCTCGCGCAGGGCGTCTGTCTCGTCTCCTTCGAGGCCGGCGGCGAGAAGCTCCTCAGCCGCCGCATGGCCTGCGTGCGCTGCGACGTCTCCGTGCCCGAGCTGAGCCCGCGCGCGTTCTCGTTCAACAGCCCGCACGGCGCCTGTCCCTCCTGCGAGGGGCTGGGGATGCGTTGGGCCGTGGACGCGGCGCGTCTCATGCCCGACGAGGACAAGACGATCCTCGAGGGCGCGATCCTGCCCTGGCAGCGCCACGGGCCCCGCCTCGTGCGCGAGGCGCTGGAGGACGTCGCGGCCCGTCACGGCTTCTCGCTGGAGGTTCCCGTCCGGGACCTGCCGAAGAAGGCGATCCAGGTCCTGCTCCACGGCGACGACTCCTTCTTCCAGGGCGTCGTCCCCTACCTGAAGGCGCGCGTGGAGTCACTTCTGCGCGCGGGACCGGAGACGGGCGAGGACGGCCGCGAGGACACGTCGGGAGCGGAGGCGTTCGAGGACCTGCTGCCCTTCCTCACGGAGGAGACGTGCCCTGCCTGCAAGGGCGGACGGCTCCGCGCGGAGAGCCTGGCCGTGCGGCTGCAGGGGCGCACCGTGGCCGAGTACGTTCGCTTGTCGCTCCGCGAGGCGCGCACCGTGCTCGGCTCGCTCGTCTTCGCCGAGCGGGAGCGGCCCGTCGCGGACCGCCTGCTCCAGGAGATCGAGGGGCGCCTCGCGTTCCTGGAGTCGCTCGGCCTCGGCTACCTCACGCTCGACCGCCCGACGACGACGCTCTCCGGCGGGGAAGCCCACCGCATCCGGCTCGCCACGCAGATCGGGGCGAGGATGCAGGGCATCCTCTACGTGCTCGACGAGCCGTCGGTGGGCCTGCACCAGCGCGACAACGCGAGGCTGCTCGCGACGCTGCACTCGATCCGCGACATGGGCAACACCGTGGTGGTCGTGGAGCACGACGAGGAGACGATCCGCTCCGCGGACTGGGTGATCGACCTCGGGGAAGGCGCGGGCCGTCTGGGGGGCAAGCTCATGTACGCTGGCCCTCCCGGCTCGATCAACGGCAGCCTCACCGGCCGCTACCTGCGGCGCGAGCTCGAGATCCCGCTGCCCTCCGCCCGCCGCGCTGCCAAGGGAGCGATCCGCATCCTCGGGGCCCGCCATCACAACCTGCGGGACATCGACGTCGACATCCCCCTGGGCGTGCTCACCGCGGTCACGGGCGTCTCGGGCTCAGGGAAATCGACGCTCGTGGACGACATCCTGCACAAGGCACTCGCGCGCCGGCTCTACAAGGCGGCGGCCGAGCCCGGCCGTCACCGTGGGCTCGAAGGGGCCGAGTCGATCGACAAGGTCATCGCCATCGACCAGAGCCCGATCGGGCGGACGCCCCGCAGCAACCCGGCGACCTACACGGGTGCCTTCTCCTTCATCCGCGAACTCATGAGCCTCACCCCCGAGGCGCGGGCCCGCGGGTACAAGCCGGGCCGGTTCTCCTTCAACGTGAAGGGCGGCCGCTGCGAGAGCTGCCAGGGCGACGGGCTGCGGCGGATCGAGATGCACTTCCTGCCCGACGTCTACGTGCAGTGCGAGGCGTGCGTGGGCCGGCGCTACAACCGCGAGACGCTGGAAGTCCGCTACAAGGGCAAGAACATCGCCGAGGTGCTGGACATGAGCGTCCGCGAGGCGATGCATCACTTCGGGGTCCACAAGGACATCATGCGGATCCTCCAGACGCTGGATGACGTGGGTCTGGGCTACATCCGGCT
>JBKPBQ010000107.1:0-17811 GCA_046726955.1 Acidobacteriota bacterium | reverse complement strand
CTTCAACGCGATGCTCCGCCGGACCTTTCGGAAGCACGCCTGATGGCCATCAGACCCGGAGGACAGGGCGACGTAACCGATAGCCACGTGCTCTGGCGCGAGGGCCGCAGCGTGCCCGAGGTGCCGATGCCGCTGCTCTGGGAGTCGAAGGTGTACATGGTGGCGGGCGCCGGGGTCGTCACCTGCCTCGACGCCACGTCGGGAAGGGTTCTGTTCCGCGGCCGACTGGGCGCGACCGGCGCGTACTTCGCCTCACCCGTGGCCGCGGACGGCCACATCTATTTCGCCTCGGCGGAAGGCCAGGTCACCGTGATCGACGCCGCCGACCGCTTGAACGTCCTCGCTACGAACGATCTCGAGGACGCGGTCTACGGCACACCCGCGATCGTCGGCTCGACGCTCTACGTGCGCACGGCGCACGACCTCTACGCCTTCGCGGAGTGACCCGCTCCTACTTCGCCGCCTGCGCCACCAGCTCCGCCGCGCTCGTGGGGCCGATCACGAACGTGTCCGTGTGCCAGGTCAGGAACTGCCGGAACTCGAGAGCAGCGGGGAACCCGGTCTTGAACCCCTTGCGCGCGAGCATCTCGTCGAGCTTCTTGTCCTGGTCGGGTGTCGTCGCCGGCCCGATGCCCACGTAGTCCCACGCGTCCCCGTCGAGGTGCGCGTAGAGCTGCACGGTCGGGATCCCCGCTTCCTTCGCCGCCTCGTCCTGGACGGCCAGCCACTTCAGGAAGTCGAGCTGCTTGCCGGGGGCGATGCGGTAGATGCTGATCCGCGCGCGGCCCGAGTCCTTCTTGCCCTCCTGCACCCAGCGGGGGGCGGCCGCGGCGAGCGCGCACGCGACGACGACGGCCAGAAACCGAAGGCGCTTCATGGCTCGCCTCAGAACCGTGAAGCGGTGAGCTTCACGTCGGCACGCGTCCACGCCTTGTCGAAGCGCGCCTGCGCCGCCGCCGCCTCGTCGTTGTGACCCTGCGCGCGCAGCGCCTGGGCGAGGCCGAAGAGCGCCCAGCCGTTCTCCGGGTGATAGCGCAGGTCGTCCCAGTAGACGGTCTCCGCTTCCTTGGCCCGTCCCGCGGCGAGGAGGACCGCGCCGAGCGACAGCCGCGGCGGGTAGTGCCACTCGGACGGCTCGGTGTAGACGAGCGACGACTCCAGGCGCACCGCGCGGTCGAGGTGGGCCACCGCGTCGTCGTAGCTCTTGCGGCGGGCCGCGACCTCGCCGCCCAGGATCTCGGGGGCGATCGAGAAGATCGAGGCGGCCGTGTTCGGCGAGAACATCGGATAGTTCAGCGAGGGATCGGCGGCGATCCGCCTCACCTCCGCGAGCTCCTTCTCGGCGTCCTCCAACTGGTCCTTGCCGAGGAAGGCGAGGCCCCGCCCGTAGTGCCAGACGCCCTTCACGAAGAGGAACTTGTCCGCGGGCTCGGGCTCCTTGAGCATCTCGTCCCAGCGGCCGAAGCGCGTGAGCGCATAGTAGGGGACGATGCGGAAGTTGCCGAGGAGCGGCAGCTGCTCGAGCATCTGGTCGCTGACCTTCGACGCAGTCTTGCGCGCGGAGTCGACCGCGAGCTGGCCGCGTCCGTCCGCGGAGGCGGCGAACCAGAGGAAGTGGATGTTGTGCGGGTAGTAGGCCATCGGGTAGAGGCCCTGGGCCCGGCACTGCGAGATGTAGTCCTCGTCGGCGACGACCGCGGCCTCGTTCGACGCCGCGGAGTCCGCGTAGCGGCCGACGCGCTGGTAGATGTGCGAGGGCATGTGCACCATGTGGCCGGCTCCCGGCATGAGCTTCAGCAGTCGGTCCGCCGCCGCCTCGGCCTTCTCGGGCGTGTTCGCCTCCATGGCGTGTATATAAAGATGATTGGCCCCCGGGTGGTTCGGGCTGCGGGCCAGCACCTTCTCGAGGTTGCCCACGATCTGCGGGGTCTCCTCGTAGGGCCGGCCGTCGCGCAGCCAGTAGTTCCACGGGCGGGTGTCCATGAGCGACTCCGCGTAGATCGTGGCCGCGTCGAGGTCGTCCGGGAAGCGCTTCACCACGTCGCGCATCGCGTCCGCGAACGCCCGGTCGTTCTTGGTGCGGTCCTTGGTGTCCCCCGTGTAGCGCTTGGCGACCGCGTCGATGTAGGCCTGCTCGCGCGCGGAGGCCTTGCCCTTGAGCGAGACCGCCTTCTGGGCGGCGGCGAGCGCCTTGGGCTCGTCGTCGGGCGTCATGGGCGCGTTGATGTTCGGCCCGAGCACGTAGGCCTGCCCCCAGTACGCCATCGCGCAGCTGGGATCGAGTCGCGCGGCCTCGCGGAACGCCCGTCCCGCCTCCGCATGGTTGAAGCCGTAGGCGAGGTTCAGCCCCTGGTTCATGAAGAGCTGGGCCTGCTTCGACTTCGTCGTGACCTTGAAGGTGTGCGTCCCGAGCTTCTGGAGCCGCGGAGCCAGCTCCCCCGTGGGGGACGGCTTCTTGGCCTCCTCCGACTGCTCGTAGTGCTTGTGCGTCGTCTGCGCGGAAACAGTGGCGGCAGCGAGTCCCAGGACCAGAGCGAGGCTTGTCTTCATCAAGAGCTCCTTGGCGGGGGCATTCTAATGCTTGGACGCCATCGGCGGGGTGGCAAAGTCCAGTTTCTGCAGGCCTTTTTGGAACTCGTCCCCTCCGACGGGCGTTCTAGAGCAGGTACGACGGAACGGGAAAGGACTGCCCAATGGAATTCCTGTGGAGGGATGTCCGTTTCGGAGCCCGCCAGCTCCTCAAGGACAAGGGCTTCACGCTGACCGCCCTCGCCACCCTGGCCGTCTGCATCGGGGCCAACGCGGCGGTCTACACCGTGGTCAACGCGATCCTGCTCCAGCCCCTTCCCGTGCCGGACTCCGACCGGATCCTGCTCCTCCACAACAGCTACCCCGGAGCGGGGGTCGAGCGGGCGGTCACGAGCGCCGGCGACTACTTCGACCGGCTCCGCGACATGACCGTCTTCGAGGAGCAGGCGCTCTACCAGACGCGGAGCGCGGCGGTCGGAGACGCGGGATCGGTGGAGACGGTCCGCACGCTTCGTGTGACGCCGTCGTTCTTCCGTCTGCTGCGCCAGTCGCCCGCCTTGGGCCGGAATTTCAGCGAAGAAGAGGGCGAGCTCGGCCACGAGCGCGTGGTCATCCTGAGCGACGCCCTCTGGAAGAAGATGGGCGGCGACCCCGGGATCGTGGGCAAGGACGTCCGCCTCTCCGGCGACCCCTACGCGGCCGTGGGTGTCATGCCCCGCAACTTCTCGTTCCTGGATCCCGAGGTCCGCCTCTGGCAGCCCCTCGCCTTCACGCCCGAGCAGAAGACGACGCACCACAGCAACAACTACGAGATGATCGGACGGCTGAAGCCGGAGGCGACGCGCGAGCAGGCGCAATCGCAGGTGGACGCCATCAACGCCGCGAACCTCGAGCGGTTCCCCGAGATGAAGCAGCCGCTCATCAACGCCGGCTTCCACACCCGCGTCCTCCGGCTCAAGGACGAGGTCGTACGGGAGATCCGGGGCACGCTGCTCCTGCTCTGGGGCGGGGTCGCGTTCGTGCTGCTCATCGGCGCGCTGAACGTGGCCAACCTCTCGCTCGCCCGCGCGGCGGCGCGGCTGCGGGAGGTCGCGACGCGCCTCGCCCTCGGCGCGGGGCCCTGGCAGATGGCGCGTCAGCTCGTGGTGGAGAGCCTGCTGCTGAGCACGGCGGCCGCCTGTCTCGGGCTCCTCCTCGGATACTGGGCGCTCCGCGCCATCGGCACGCTCGGTCTCGAACGCCTGCCCCGGGGCAGCGAGGTCTCGCTCGGCGCCGGCACCATCGTGTTCGTGATGGCGGTCGCGCTCGTCGTCGGTCTGGCGGTGGGAGCCATTCCCCTGCTCCACGCCCTGCGCACCGACTCGAGCGCCGTCTTCCACGGCGAGGGCCGCACCGGCAGCGCCGGCCGCGCCGCCCGCTTCTGGAGGAAGACCCTGGTCGCGGCGCAGGTCGCCTTTGCGCTTGTCCTGCTCATGGGAGCGGGCCTGCTCTTCGCGTCGTTCCGCCACGTGCTCGCCGTGAACCCCGGCTTCGCCCCCACGCAGGTCTTGACCGGATCCCTCGCGCTCCCGAAGTCCCGCTATCACGAGGACGCGGACCGGCGCGTGTTCCTCGAGAGGACACTCGCGCGGGTGCGGGCGCTCCCGGGCGTCGTGGCCGCGGGGGCGACCGACATGATCCCCCTCGGCGACCAGAACAGCGACAGCGTGATCCTCGCCGAGGGCTACGTGATGCAGCCGGGAGAGTCGCTCGTCTCTCCCCACAGCGTGGTGGCGACGCCCGGATACTTCGAGGCGATGGGCATCCCCGTCAAGGAAGGCCGGGCCTTCGAGGACCAGGATCGCGAAGGGGGCGCGTCGGTGATCCTCGTGGACGAGCGGCTCGCCCGCCGCTTCTGGCCGAGCTCGAGCCCGATCGGCAAGAGGATGTGGCAGCCCGGAAGCGCCGAAGGGCTCACCCACCCGGACAAGGACGCGCGGTGGTTCACGGTCGTGGGCGTCGTGGGCAGCATCAAGCAGCGCGCACTCGTGGACCTGGACGAGCGCGTGGGCGCCTACTACTTCCCCTACGCGCAGTCGCCGGAGTCCGGCTTCACCCTCGCGCTGCGCGCGGTGGGCGACCCCAAGACGCTCACGGCCTCGCTGCGGTCGGCGGTCCGCGAGCTCGACCCCGAGCTGCCGCTCGACGACGTGCGCACCATGTCGGAGCGGATCGACGCGTCGCTCGTCTCGCGGCGATCGCCCGTGCTCCTCGCCGTCGCCTTCGGCGTGATCGCGCTGCTGCTCGCGGCGGTCGGGCTCTACGGCGTGCTGGCGTACCTCGTCGCCCAGAGGCGGCAGGAGATCGGCATCCGCATGGCCCTCGGCAGCACGGCGCCCGGCATCTTCGGCCTCGTGGCTCGCGAGAGCCTGGGCATCGTGGGTGCCGGGCTCGCGGTGGGCCTCTTCGGCGCGCTCGCCCTCGCCCAGTCCATCCGGAGCCTACTCTACGAGGTCAAGCCGATGGACCCCGGCCTCATCGCGTCCGTGTGCGCGATCCTCGCCGCGGTGGGGGCGATTGCCTGCTTCGTGCCGGCGTGGCGCGCCACGCGCGTGGATCCCGCGATCGCGCTCCGGCAGGAGTAGGCGGGCACGGGCGTGTAGTCTCACTCAACTGAAGTCGTGTGCCGGCAGGGCGCGCGGCACTGGCTCCGCGCGCTCCACGCCTAACGCTTCTCGCGGATCGCCGCGAGGTGGGACCGGGTCCGGAAGAAGATCGTCCCGTCCGCGATGGCGGGCGTGGCCATCGCGACCTCTCCCAGCGGGTTCGTGGCCAGGAGCTCGTAGCGCTCTCCCGCCTTCACGACGTAGACGTCTCCGTCCTCGCTCGTCACGTACACCTTGCCGTCGGCGGCCACGAGCGAGGCGCTGAAGCCGCTCGAGCCCCCGCCCAGCCGCTCCTGGCAGAGCTGCTCGCCCGTCTTCGCGCGGAAGGCGGTGAAGACGCCGTTGTCCCTCCCGACGTAGAGGACGCCGTCGTAGACGATCGGAGTGGGGATGTACGAGCCGCCGCGCTCGAGGCTCCAGACGACCTGCGCGTTCGAGCGGGCCTCGCCGGCGAGCGAGACGTCGCCCTTGGCGTCGGCGCGGACGACGTAGACGGGCGAGCCCGGGCCGTGGGCCTGGCTCAGGAAGACGAAGCCGTCCACCACGAAGGGCGTGGGCACGGGGATGTCGCCCTGGCCGGTGAGCCTCCAGACCTCCTTGCCCGTTCGGGCGTCGTAGGCCCCGGCGTGCTTCCAGCCGTTGACGAGCACGATCTTGCGGTCGCCGAGGTCGTGGACCGTCGGCGTGCTCCAGGTAGGCACGTCCTCGCGCGGCGTGCGCCAGAGCTCCCGGCCGTCCTCGAGCGAGAAGGCGGCGAGGAAGCCCGTGGGAAGCACGTCGGCCTGGACGTAGACGACGTCGTCGTCGATGGCCGGCGAGCTGCCGAAGCCCCACTGCGCGTCCGGCACCCGGAAGAACGACGCCTGGAGGACGCCGAGGTCCTTCTTCCAGGCGAGCTTCCCGTCGAAGTCGTAGCAGTAGAGGCCCTCGGAGCCGAGGAGGACCACGATGCGCTTGCCGTCGGTGGCCGGCGTGGAGTTGGCGTGGGTGCTCTTGGGATGGCGGCGCTGCTTGGGCTTGCCTTCGACGATCGTGCGCTCCCAGACGACCTTTCCCGTCGTCTTGTCCAATCGCAGGAGGACGAACCGCTGCGAGACGTCGTCGTCGGCGGACTCGATGTCGCCGTAGAGGCCGACCTTGAGCGGGGCCTCGCCCCCGGCCCGGACGGCGGTCGTCAGGAAGACGCTGTCGCCCCACACGACCGGCGATGAGTGCGCGAGCCCGGGGACGCTGGCCGTCCAGAGCACGTTCTCGCCCTTGGCGACGTTCCACTTCGTAGGTACGGCCGAACCCTCCGCCACGCCGCGGGCGCCAGGGCCGCGGAATCCTGGCCAGCTCGAGGGCGCACGGTCGGCCGAGCCAGCGGTAAGCGCGATCGACAGGCATGTGGCGAGAAGCAAGAGGTACCGCATTCGTCCCTCCTGCGCGCAGTGTCGCGAAGGGCGTCGAGCAGGTCAAATCGGGGCCGTCACTCCGTCGAGACGCGCGTGAGATCGATGCGCTCGCAGCTCTTCTCGAGCCAGAGCCACTTCACCGGCGCGTTCACGAGGGCCTTCGGGGTTCCGCCGGGAGCGGCGGGACGGGAGCGGCCGCGGCCAGCCGTTTGACCGTCGGCCGACGCCGGGATAGCGTTCGCACGCATTCCCCGGAGGTGACCGTGTCCCGAGCCGCCGCTCTCGTCGTGCTGGCCGTCGCGTCGATCGCCGCCCTTCCCGCGCGCGCGGGCGAGCTGCAGGACGACCTCAAGGCCCGCCGCGGCCGCGTGCTCGAGAAGCTCGCCCCGGACACGATCTTCGTGCTCTCCAGCGCGCCCTCGCGCGTGTACTCGCTGGACGTGGACTACGAGTACCGGCCGGACAGCGACCTCTTCTACCTGACCGGCGTCGACCAGGAGGACACGACGCTCGTCCTCATGCCCGGCAACAAGACGAAGCGCGAGTTCCTCTTCGTGCGGGATCCCGACGTGCGCCGCGAGCATTGGAACGGCCACAGCTTCACGATCGACGAGGCTAAGGCGCAGAGCGGAATCGACACCGTCTACCTGCAATCGCAGCGGGACGCCTTCCTCACCTCGATCCTCAACGGCTTCCAGTACCCGCGGCGGGCGGGTGTCCGTTCGGAGGAGTTCGACGCGTTCTTCGACGCCCTCAAGGGGGGGAAGGCCCGGGTCGCCCTCGTCGTGGGGCGCCGACCGGGACCGGGGGAGCCGCTGACCCCCGTCCTCGAGTTCGCGCGCGCGCTGCGCGAGCGCAGCGCCGGCCTCGACATCCTCGACGTGACCGGCCTCGTCGGAGGCTTGCGGCAGGTCAAGACGCCGTATGAGCGCAAGGTCCTGACCCGCAGCCTGGAGATTACGAGCGACGCCCACCTCGCTGCCATGCGGACGGCGCGGCCGGGGAAGTGGGAGTACGAGGTGGAAGCCGCGCTCGAGCAGGTCTACATGACGAACGGGGCGATGAGCCCCGGGTATCCCTCGATCGTGGCCAGCGGCCCCAACGCGACGATCCTGCACTACCAGAAGTCGGCCCGGCAGATGAAGGACGGCGACCTGCTGCTGCTCGACGCCGCGGCGAGCTACCAGGGACTGACCGGCGACCTCACTCGGACGTATCCCGTGAACGGGACGTTCACGGCCGAGCAGAAGGACATCTACCGGATCGTCCTCGCCGCCCAGGACGCGGGCGTGCGGGCCGCCGTCGCCGGCAACACCACCAACCACATCGAGAAGGCGGTGGCCGACTCCGTGAAGGAGGGCCTCGTCCACCTGGGCCTCGTGACCGACCCGAAGGGCGACCAGTTCCGCACCTGGGCCACGCACGGCATCTGCCACTGGATCGGCATGGACGTCCACGACGTGGGCGACTACCGCCGGCCCCTCGAGCCGGGCATGGCCTTCACGATCGAGCCGGGCGTCTATGTCCGCGATGTCGCCCTCGAGAACCTGGAGAAGACGCCGGAGAACCAGGCCTTCATCGAGAAGGTCCGCCCCGTCGTCAAGAAGTACAAGGACATCGGCGTGCGCATCGAGGACTCGTTCCTCCTCACCGAGAAGGGCCTCGTCCGGATGTCGGAGCGCGTGCCCTACAAGCTCGAGGACGTCGAAGCCTTCCTGAAGTCGCGCCCGGCGGCGCGCTGAGCGTCGAGGCGAGTCATGGCCTGGATCGTCGCCCACATGAAGGCCATCCTCGTCGTGTGCGGCGCGCTCACCTGCACGATGATCTATCCTGTCCTCGCTCCGCACGCGGCCGTGCGGAGCACGTTCGGAGAGGAGCTCGAAGGCGCCGCCGCGGAGCTCGTCGTGCGGAACTGGGGCGCCTTGATCACGCTCGGCGGGGGGATGCTCATCTACTCGGCGTTCCATCCGGCGAGCCGTCCCCTCGCTCTCGGCTTCACGGGCCTCGGCAAGCTCAGCTTCATCGGCCTCGTGCTCGCGCACGGCGGACGGTACCTCGACGACCAGGCCGGAGTCGCCGTGATCGCCGATGCCGTCATGATCGCGCTCTTCGCCGCGTACCTCGTGGGCTTGCGGGCGCAGCCGGGGCGCGGGACGTCGCGAGGCACGTAGCCGGGAGGTCACGGTGAGGGAGTCGGCGAGCCTCGAGGCGTGCCTGCGGCTCAGCGGCGTCCTCGCGACGCTCGTCTTCGCGATCATGGCCGCCTCCGACCTCCTCCTGCTGACGACGCTCGACTTCCACCGGCCCTACCGGTTCTGGGAGGACGCGGCGGGGCTTCCGCAGTCCCAGGTGACCGTGGGCTACATGCTGGGGATGCTGGGGATTCCGCTCCACTGCGTCACGAGCGCCTGGCACCTGTCGATGGCCGTGAAGCCGGCCGGCCTCTGGGCGTCCCGGCTCGTGCTCGTCGCAACGGCCTACAGCGTGTCACTGCTGGCCGTGTGGCACGCGTCGTTCGCCTTCACGCGATCGATCGTGCGGACGGAGCGCGCTTCGGGCGTTGCTTCGTCTGTCCCGGGGCCCGAGGCCTTGCTCGCGTATTCGACCTATGCCGTGCCAGCCTTCCGGCTGGCGCTCGTCGTGGCCGGGCTCGCGTATCTCCTGGTGTTCGGTCTCGCCCTCTCGGGGCGGACGCTCTACCCGCGCTGGGCGGGGCTCGTCCTGCCGGCGACGTATGTCCTCGTCGCTTTCGTTCTCATGCCGCATCTCCCGCTGTCGCTCGACATCCTGCGCGCGACGGCGTGGAACGCGGGAGGGATAGCGCTCTTCGCGCTCTCGACGGCGATCCTCTGGAATCGCGGCGGTTGAAAGTTACGGTCCTACCCATTCCGGAATGGGTAGGACCGTAACGCGACCTACTGTCGCGCCACCGCCTCCTCCGCGGCGGCCTGGAGAACGGGTCCGTCGCTGGCGCTGATCTCGACGTTCGCGCCGTTGCGAAGACGCAGTCGAACCGGCAGACCAATCGGCGAGGCTCCGGTGAGCCCGGCGTAGATCGTGAGCGCGGCGAGGTAGGAGCCGGTGACCGTTGGGTGAAAGCCGTCGGGACCGTAGAGCGAGAGTGCCGGGTTCCTTCGCCAGGCCGCGATCCAGGCATCGCCCGCGGGCAGCAGGATCCCGCCGACGTCCTGCGCGGCGAGACGATAAGACGTGCTGACGTCGGGGAAGGCTTCGCGCCTGTAGCTCTCCGGCCAGACCATGTAGAGCGCCGTGCGCGCCCCGGCCTGTCGGATCACCGTGTCGAATCGAGCCGTCCACTCGCGCAGGTTCACGCGGCTGTCGGGCAGCGCCGAGGGTCCCTGCTGCAGGACCACGTACCGCCATCCTCCCGCGGCGATCCGGTCCTGCGTCTTCAAGCCCCAGTGGTCCTCGAGCGAGACGCCCCCGTACGTCACCTTGTCGCAGCTGAGCGGGCGTCCGCCCGACTGGGACAGCGCTTCGACGATCAGCGGCAGGTCGTTGCCGTCGGTGAGGCTGTTGCCCACGAAGAGCACCCGTTCGCCGGCGGGCGCCGGCCCCAGGTTCCCGCTCGCCACGGGATCGGGCGTGCGGCCGGCGGTCGGCGAGGACCCGGCGGAGCAGCTCGAAGCCAGTGCGAGCGAGGCCACGACCAGGACGACTCGCACGCACGCCAGTCGGGAGCTCGAGGCGATCACGGGGTTGGATGATACGTCGCTCTACGGAACCTCGTATTCCTCCCCGCCCTTCCCGAGCAGGTACTTGTCGAACCATCCCGCGATGTGCTGCAGCCGCTCCACGCGGTGCCAGGGACGGCCGGAGCGCGAGAGCTCGTGGCTCTCTTCGGGAAATCGGACCATCACCGTCGGCTTCTTGAGGTACTTGAGGGCCCGGAACATCTGCTCGCCGCCGCCGGAGGCGGGCGTTCTCCAGTCCACCTCGCCCTCGATCAGCATGAGGGGCGTCGTGACGCGTCCCACGCGGGTGATGGCGGAGCGGGCGGCGAAGTCGGCGGGCTGCTCGAACGGGGCGCCGCGAAACCAGCGCGGCGTGAAGAGAGTGAAGTCCGCGGTGTACCACCAGCCCGCCCAGTCCGAGATGGAGCGCTGGGAGACGGCGGCCTTGAAGCGGTCCGTCTGCGTGACCGTCCAGTTCGTGAGGACGCCGCCGCCGCTGCCCCCGGTGACACCCATCCGCTTCGGATCCACGAGGCCGCGCTTGACGAGCTCGTCGACGCCGGCCATGAGGTCCTTGTAGTCGTCGCCCGGGTAGCGGTACTGGATGACGTTGCCGAACTCCTGTCCGTAGGCGGAGCTTCCGCGCGGGTTCGGGTAGAGCACGACGTAGCCCCGCGCGGCCATCCACTGGATCTCGTGGAAGAACGTGAAGCCGTAGGCGGCGTGCGGACCGCCGTGGATGTTCAGGATGAGCGGGTACTTCTGCCCGGCCTCGAAGCGGGGCGGCTTCTGCACGAGGGCGTGGATCTTCCGGCCGTCGAAGCTCGTGTACCAGACCTCCTCCGGAGGCGTGAGGTCGAGCTCCGCGAAGAGCGCGTCGTTGAAGCGCGAGAGCTGCCGGCGCTCGCCCGTCTTCGCGTCGAGCAGGAACAGGTCGCCGATCGCGGTCGGCGTGGAGACGACCATCGCGAAGAGACGGCCGTCGGCCGTCGTCGTGTACGACATCACCTCCTCGTCGCCCTTCGTGAGCGGCTCGACGCTCCTGGAGGCGAGGTCCACGCGCCTTAGGCCGACGCGGCCCTTCTCGCAGGTCTTGACGACGAGCGCGTCGCCCGCCCAGACCGGTGAGGACGGCGAGGCGCCGCGGGGCGCCCGCTGGTCGCCGGTGGCGCCGCCGTCCACGTCGAAGTCGTAGCCGGCCGTCAGGTTCACTGCGGCCGCCGAGGGCGAAACGTCGGCGACGAAGAGGTCCGGCTGGTCGTAGGAGCGCGCCGGCTTGCCGTTGAGCGTTCCCACGAGGGCGACGCGCCGGCCGTCGGGAGAGAGCGCGTAGTCGCCGATGGGCCCCTCGATGTCCGCCGCCTTCTCGACCTCGCCGCCCGAGGCCGGCACCGAGAACAGGTCGGTGTCGGGATCGGAGTAGTACGGCTCCTTGACCCGGGTGGAGGTGAAGAAGACCCGCTTCCCGTCCGGCGACCACGAGACGTTGTCCTCGGCGAAGCCGCTGGAGGTGATCCGAGTGGGCTTGGGGAGCGAGCCGTCCGTGCCTCCCGCGTCGACGGTCCAGATGTGCGGCGGCCGCGTGGGTTCCAGGTAGCCGGGGCCGTTGAAGCGATAGACCGCGCGCGTTATCACGCGCACGTCGCTCTCGCGGTCTTCGTCCTTCGTCGGATCGGGCTTCGCGTCCTTCCGGGCCAGGTCCTTGTCGGTGGTCGTGCTCGTGAAGGCGATCGTCTTGCCATCGGGCGACCAGGCGGGGGCCCCTGCGCCCTTTGGCAGATCCGTCAGAGGCCTGGCTTCGCCTCCCCGCAGCGACAGCACCCAGATCTGTCCCGGCTGCGGCTTGCCGTCCTTCTCCATCGAGCGATTGAAGGCGAGACGCGAGCCGTCCGGCGCCCAACGCGGGTTCGTGTCCGTTCCGTTCGTGAACGCGCGCGGAGGCTCGCTGCCGTCGGTGGGAGCGATCCAGACCGCGGTGTCGTACCCCTCCTTCTTCTTGTTCACGCTCACCCGCACGAAGGCCACCTGCTTGCCGTCCGGCGAGATCTGCGGGTCGGCGACCCAGAGGAACCGGAAGAGGTCGGTCTCCGCAATCGGCCGCTTGTCGGCGGCGTGAGCCGCGAGCGGAAGGAAGGCGAGTGCGGCCAGCGCGAGGCACAGTCGGGGTCGGGGACCGCCGAGGAGCATGGCGGGATCCTAGCTTATTCGCCCCGCTCGGTGATCGCGCGGCGGATCGCGGCGAGCGGCGCTCTGTCGTCGTAAGCGACCTTGCCGCGGGTCACGGCGATCCCCAGCCGCTTCCAGAGCGCGTCGAGGTCCACGTCCATCGCGGAAGGGCCCATCTTCGAGTAGAGGTCGTGCAGCACGCGGGTTCCCGTCGCCTTGTCGCCGGCAGCAAGGGCCTGGTCGATCGACCAGTCCACTCGGATGCTTCCCCCGGCCTTCTCGAGGCCGCGGAGCGCATCCACGAGGCCGCGGCGGTTCTCCGTCTTCTCTCGGATCTGGACGTCGGCGAGGAACCAGAAGAGGGCACCGCCCCAGTACGTCCGTCCCCATGCGCGCGTCCCGTCGAGCCCTCCGTCGCCGCGGCGCGGCAGGCCCTGGGGCAGGCCCTCCACGAGGCCGCTCCAGACCTCGTCGGGCTCGATCCAGCCGATTCGGGCGCGGGCCAGCGGCTCCACGTACGTCGCGAGGCCCTCCTCGATCCAGTGGTGCTCCTCCGCCATGTCGGGGAACGAAAGGTGCGTCATCTCGTGGGTGAGGAGCCAGTCCTCTTCGAAGTCGGACTCCTTTGTGTCGCGGCCCACGAAAACGCGAATGGTGGGATGCCGCCCGCCCCAGGTCATGCCGTTGCCGATCTTGCCTCGCTTGTCGGTGATGACGTTGAGCCTGAGCCTGTCCACAGGGAAGCGGCCGAAGTACGACGAGACCGCGGTGGCGCATCGCTTCACCCAGGCGAGGAGGGCGGCCTGGGGGACGCTCGGCTCCGGAGGGCCGAGCGAAACCTCGATCGTCGCTCCGCCGACGGAGAGGGTCTGAGGCTCGATGCCGGCAAGCGAAGCCGCGAGGCCCGCGAAAGCGAGCGTGACCATCGCGTTGGACGCCAGCCGGATCGCCGCTCGGGACCGCACTTCCCGGATGCTATGCGGTCTCGCGGAAATTCGGGAACGTCGCAGCAGGGCGACGCGTTGAACGGTTTGCATGCGTCCACTGGCTGTCTTCGGCGGTCCGCTCATTCTTGGGGTGCTAGCCCCCCTCCCGCAGTCCTCCACCCCGTGGCGGGACCCTTCGCCCCACAAGGTCGAGCTCGTCGCCGTCGAACGAGACGTTCGGCTGGAGGTGCTCGATTGGGGAGGAGTGGGCCGGCCCCTGGTTCTCCTCGCGGGAGGCGGAAACACCGCGCACGTCTTCGACGAATTCGCCCGCAAGCTCACGGACGGCTTCCATGTGTACGGTGTGACGCGACGCGGCTTCGGCGCGTCGGGCTTTTCGACACCGAAGGACGCCGGTGAGCGCCTCGCCGAGGACGTGCTCGCGGTCCTGGACGCGTTGGCGCTCGTCGAGCCCGTCCTGGTGGGCCACTCCATCGCCGGCGCGGAGTTGAGCGCAGTCGCGAACGCCCGCCCGGATCGGCTGGCGGGACTCGTGTATCTCGAGGCGGGATATCCCTACGCGTTCGACAACGGCAAGGGAGCGACCATGAAGGAGTTCCTGGAAGCGAGAGGTCCGAAGGCTCCGAGTCCGGGGGACGAGGATCGGGCCGACTTCCGCGCTCTGCAGAGGTGGGAGGCACGCGCGTCCGGCTTCCGGATGCCAGAGGCGGAGCTCCGGCAAACCTGGGATTCGACCTCCGCCGGACGACCCTCGAAGCTACGCGACGATCCTGGCTCGTCGATGTTCATGAGCCTCATGACGGCCGGCAAGAAATACACGTCCATCCCGGTGCCGGCGCTCGTCGTCTTCGCGATTCCCCACGTCCACGACGCCTGGATGACGAGAGCAGACGCCACGGTGCGTGATGAGGCCGAGGCGTACTTCGCGACAGTCGATGCGTTGGCCGAGAAGCAGGCGAGGGCCGTCGAAGAAGGTGTGCCCACAGCGCGCGTAGTCCGACTACGCGCCATGCACCACGTGTTCCTTTCGAACGAGGCGGACGTCCTCCGGGAAATGCGCTCCTTCGTGACGCGACTTCCCAGAACGGAACGCTAGCAGGGTGCTGAAAAAGCAGCCTTCGATACACCCGCGCGCGTTGCCGCGCGCCGCGTGAAGATACTTTTCAGCCGCGTGTAGATGAGCCGGTTCGGGGTGTCGAACTGCTCGATTCCGTCCAGGAAGAAGGGCCGCTTCTCGGGGAAGAAGAGGGCGGAGCGCGGGTCGAACGTGAACTGGCCGGCGTCCGACTCCACCTGCGAGAAGTCGGGGTTCACTGTCCCGTTGAGCGTCAGGTTCGGGGTCACGCCCCAGCGCACGTTGCCGCCGACCTCGGGAGCCTCCGCGTCGTAGGTCCAGTCTCCGCCGGGCGCCGGAGATCCGTTCACCTTGGAGGTGACGACCGGCGTCAGGTCGAGCACGAGGCCGGGCCGGAGGCCGGTGAGGCCCGCGAGCGTCCCCGACTGGGCGAGAAAGGAGTTCCCCTCGCGGCGGGCCGGCGTCCAGCTGTGCTCGTGCCCGCGGCTCTGCACGAGTCGGATCACGTTCAGCCCCCAGTCCTGCGAGGAAGTCGATTGGTAGCGCAGGCTCTTGAACGGGATCCTCACCTCGACCGTGTAGCCGTCGTCGGTGAGGTGCCCCTTCGAGTCGAAGACGTAGTCCGCGCTCAAGTCCGTCTCGCCGCGGCCGGTCTGGAGCGTCCCGAAGAGTGCGCCCGTCGTGCGCGGGCCCTCCACGAGCGTGCCGTCGGACTGTACGCCCAGCGGGTTCACGCCGAAGACGAAGGCCTGCCGGCCGTCGTTGTACGTGCTCAGGAAGATCTGGATGGAGTCGTCGGACTGGATGCGGTCGCGGCTGGAGAGCGTCGCGCGCACCGAGTCCGGCGCCGCCTGGGCGCGGATCCCGAAGTAGATGGCCGCCGGCGAGTACCAGACGAGGACCTCGGTCGCCTCCTCCGCGGGCGCGCCGTCCACCGGAGAGTAGACCGAGAAGTCCGTTAGGCGAGCCGCGCCCGCCCACGCGGGCTCGTCGAGCTCGCCGTCGATCGTCGCGGTGGCCTCGATCCGCGGAATCGCGACGCGGAGCTGGTTCTGTCGGCCGCTATAGGCGGCGCCTGCGGGCGCCGGCGTGAGCTGCGAGGAGAGGCTCACGAGGAGCGCCAGGAGCATGACCGGCGATGATAACCCGTCTCCTTGACTCGCCCCTGGATTGAAGATATGCAGTCCGCGGCTTCGTCGCTACATTTCTGCTCGTGGATGGATCACTGGCCGGGTTCGTGATCCCCGGCCTTCATGAAAGGGGGTCGCATGTCCTTCGCACGCCGGGGATGGCTCACCCTGACCCTGATCGCGCTCGTGGTCGGATCCGCTGGGCTGAGCTTCGCCCAGGATCAGGCCGAGATGCCGACGGTCCGCGACTACTGCATCAAGGTGAACCCGGGAAAGGGACCGGAGTACGAGGCATTCCTGAGGGACGTCTCGCTGCCCCTGGCCCGGGCACGCGGCGACGCCGGAGAGTTCGCCTGGTTCCTGGCGGCGACGAGCGTCGTGCCCGCAGGCACGTCGGCGCCCTGCGACTACCGCCTGGTCTACGGCTACAAGGGCGACCCGCCGGAGGCTGTCTCCAAGGAGACGATCGCCGCCGCCCTCAAGCGTGCGAACCTGAAGATGACGTACGACGAGATGGTGGCCCGGCGCAACGCCCTCACCCAGCTCGTCAGCGTCGAGATCTGGGTACAGATGGACGGCATCGGGGCGTCGGCCGAGAAGGACAGCTACGTCCACCTCAATCACTACAAGGTCAAGACCGGCGAGGACAGCGAGTGGCTGCGGCTGGAGACCACGTACTGGAAGCCGCTCATGGATGCTTGGCTGAAGTCCGGCGGCAAGGGAGGCTGGGGCGTGCACAGGCTGTGGCTGCCGAATGGTGACGCCATCGCCTACAACGCGATGACGGTCGACGTCTTCCCGAGCTGGAAGGCCCTAGTCAGCGGCGTGCCCGTCGGGGAGCTGTGGACGAAGGTCCACCCGAACACGACCACGAGCGCCCTGTTCGACCGTCTCGAGAAGGTCCGCTCCACCCACGACAGCCAGGTCTACAAGGTCGTGGACGCGGTACGGGGGAAGTAGTCGGCGAGCTACTCGTAGCGGAGCGCCTCCACGGGGTTGAGCGTCGTGGCGCGCCGGGCGGGGACGGCCGTGGCCGCGAGCGCCGCGACGGCGATGAGCGCGGCCGCGGCCGTGATCGTGGCGCCGTCCACAGCGCGCACGCCGAAGAGCTGGCTCTCCACGAGGCGGCCGAGCGCCCAGGCCGCGGGCACCGCGATAACGAGGGCGGCGGCGACCATGGCCGCGGTGTCCCGGACCACGAGCCACAGGGCCGCCCCGCGCGTGGCGCCGAGCGCCATGCGGATCCCGATCTCGCGCGTCCGGCGCGTCACCACGAAAGAGGTCACACCGTAGAGGCCGACGGCGGCGAGGAGGACCGCGAGAAAGGCGAAGGCGGTGGCCAGGATCGCGAGGAGCCTCTCGTTCTGGAGGGCGCGGTCGAGCTGGTCGTCGATCGTGTGCATGTCGTCGTACGGCAGCGCGGGGTCGACGCCCCGCAGCGCGGCCCGCAGCGAGGCGAAGGCGGCGTGGGAGGGCGTCCGCGTGCGCACGTAGATCACCCCGCCGCCCATCGGTCCCTCGAAGAACGGGAAGAAGACCTGCTCTTCCGGGTCGCGCAGGCCGCGCCCGCGATAGCTGAACGTCTTCACGACGCCCACGATCTCGATGTCGGGAAGCGCGTTGGGAGCGGCCCCGAAGGCCAGGCGCGCGCCGAGGGGGCTGCGGTCGGGGAAGTAGCGGCGGGCCAGCCGGTCGTTGACGATCGCGGAGCGGAACTCGCGCTTGGGCGCGTCGCTGGCGTCGCGCTCGTCGAAGGCGCGGCCGTCCACGAGCGAGGTACCCAGCGTCTCGAAGAGCCCGGGCCCCACGGCGCTGCAGTGGACGGCGTCCTCGATCACGAACCGCCGGTCGGCCTGCACCGTGAACCGGGTATTCCAGCTCCCGGGGCCCAGCACGAGCGCCGTGGAGATGCTGGCGTTCTCGACCTCCGGCAGCGCGCGCATCGCCTCCAAGATCCGGATCACGAGCTGGCGCGACTCCGCGTCGGTGTGCCCGCTGCGGACGGGGTCGACGTGGAAGGTCACGAGGTTCGTGGTGGGGAAGCCCGGCCCGCGCGCCCGCAGGTTGACGAGCGTGCGCACGAAGAGGCCGGCCCCGATGAGCAGGAGGAGCGCGAGCGAGATCTGGCCGACCACGAGGACCTTGCGCAGCCCGAGGCCGCCCGCGAGCGTGCGCGTGCTCTCCTTGAGGGTGAAGCCGGGCGGCGTGCGGCTCGCGTGGAGGGCGGGCA
>JBKPBQ010000106.1:0-7672 GCA_046726955.1 Acidobacteriota bacterium | reverse complement strand
TATCCGGCCGGCGTCATCTGCGAAATCATGAGCGAGGACGGGACGATGGCGCGCGTCCCGCAGCTCGAGCGGTTCTGCGCGGCGCACGGGATCCGGATGATCACCATCCAGGACCTCATCCAGCACCGCATGCGCCACGAGCGGCTCGTCCGCAAGATCGCGGACGCGAGCCTGCCCACGAGCTACGGGGCCTTCCGCATCCACGCCTTCGAGAGCCTCATCGACGGCGAGCACCACGTGGCCCTCGTGCTCGGGGACATCAAGCCGGAGGACGCGGTCATGGTCCGCGTCCACTCGCAGTGCCTCACCGGCGACATCTTCTCCTCGACCCGCTGCGACTGCGGCGGCCAGCTGCACACCGCGCTCGAGATGATCTCCGCGGAGGGCAAGGGCGTCCTCCTCTACCTGCGGCAGGAGGGCCGGGGCATCGGGCTCATGCACAAGATCATGGCCTACCAGCTCCAGGACCAGGGGCGCGACACCGTGGAGGCCAACGAGGCGCTCGGCTTCAAGCCGGACCAGCGCGACTACGGGATCGGCGCGCAGATCCTCGTGGAGCTCGGGGTCGAGCGGATGCGGCTCCTGTCGAACAACCCGCGGAAGTTCGTAGGCCTCGAAGGCTACGGGCTCAAGATCGTGGACCGCCTCGCGATCGAGATCCCGCCCTCGGAGGCGAGCCGGCGCTACCTCCGGACGAAGAAGGAGAAGCTGGGGCACATCCTCCGGAGCGTCTAGCCGCCCCGCCGCCGCGCGCATGATCCAGCAGGCCCTGAAGAGCGTTCCCCTGTTCCGCGAGCTGGACGACGACGAGCTCGCCCAGGTGCTGATGGCCGGTGTCGTCCGCCGCTTCACGCAGGATGCGACGCTCCTGAAGGAAGGCGAGGCCGGAGGCTCGCTCTACGTCATTACCGAGGGCCAGGTCCGCATCAGCAAGGTGGTGCCGGGGGTGGGGGAGGAGGCGCTCAGCTTCCTGTCGCCCGGCGACTTCTTCGGCGAGGTCGAGTTCTTCGACGGCGCGCCCTCGTCGGCGAACGCGATCGCCCACACGGACTGCGAGGTGCTGGCCCTCCCGCACAAGGAGATGACGGGGATGCTGCGCAGCCGGCCCCTGCTCGCCGCCAAGTTCTTCTGGGCGTTCGGCCGGACCCTGGCCGGCCGGCTCCGCGAGGCGGACCGCCGCATGGCGGCTCTTCTCGCGTTGTCCCGCGGCTACTGACCTTCCGCCTAAGCCACGCCAGGGCTTGGGTTTGACAAGACAGGGCGGTGACTGTAAAATCGCCTATTACTCTGGGTTCGTCTGCGCGGGAGAGAGTCGCCGCGGGGCGGGCCCGTTCGGCATTCGAGGCGGGTCTTGTTCGACACCCTGGGTGAGAAGCTACAAGGCATCTTCCGGTCGCTGCGCGGACAGGGCGCCCTCAGCGAGGCCCAGGTCGAGGCGGCGCTCCGCGAGATCCGGCTCGCCCTCCTGGAAGCCGACGTCCACTTCAAGGTCGTCAAGCAGCTCCTCGAGAAGGTCCGCGCCCGCGCCGTCGGCCAGGACGTCTTGAAGAGCCTGACTCCCGACCAGTCGGTGCTGCGCATCGTGCGCGACGAGATGGTCGCCGTCCTCGGCGGCGACGAGCCGCCGCGCATCGGCACCGCGTCGCGGCCTCCTTCGGTCGTGCTCATGACCGGCCTGCAGGGGTCCGGCAAGACCACCACCACGGCCAAGCTCGCGAAGTGGCTCGTCGCCGGCGGGCACCACCCGCTGCTCGTCTCCACCGACGTGCAGCGGCCGGCCGCGCGCGAGCAGCTCAGGGCCTACGCCACCGCCGCGTCTCTCAAGGTCCACCACCCGGAGGGCGAGCGTTCGCCGCAGCAGCTCCTGCGCTCCGCACTCGACGAGTCGCGCGCGGTCGGGCACGACTTCGTGCTCGTGGACACCGCGGGCCGGCTGCACGTGGACGACGAGCTCATGGCGGAGCTCGCGGACCTGCGGAAGATCGCGGAGCCGAGCGAGGTGCTCTACGTCGCGGACTCGCTCACCGGGCAGGACGCGGTCAAGAGCGCCGAGGAGTTCCACAAGCGGATCGGCATCACGGGGATCGTCCTCACCAAGCTCGACGGCGACTCCCGCGGCGGCGCCGCGCTCTCCGCGGCCGCGGTCACCGGCCGCCCCGTGAAGTTCGCGGGCGTCGGCGAGAAGGTCGACGCCTTCGAGCCCTTCACGCCCTCGCGCATGGTGGGCCGGCTCCTCGGGCTCGGCGACGTGCTCGGCCTGATCCAGAAGGCCGAGGAGATCGCCGACGCGGAGCAGGCCGCGGCCCTCTTCAAGAAGATGCGCCGCAGCGAGCTCACGCTCGAGGACTACCGCGACCAGATGGCCCAGATGAGGAAGATGGGCTCGCTCCAGGACGTGATCGGCATGATCCCGGGGCTCGGCTCGCTGAAGGGCGTCGACGTGGACCAGGGCGAGCGCGAGATCCGCCGGTCGATGGCCATCATCGACTCCATGACGCCGCGGGAGCGGCGCGAGCCCGGCCTCATCAACGGCAGCCGGAGGAAGAGGATCGCGAAAGGCAGCGGCAGCACGGTCGAGGACGTGAACCGGCTGCTCAAGCAGTTCGCGCAGCTCAAGAAGCTCACGAAGAGCATGGGAGGAGGAGCGGCGGCGATGAAGAAGCTCGCCTCACGCTTCCCGCAGTTTCGTTAGGCAAATGACGAGAGGACAGTCAAGAGAATGCTTTCGATAAGGTTGCGAAGGACGGGATCGACGAAGCGGCCGTACTACCGGGTCGTGGTGGCGGACTCGCGCGCGTGGCGCGACGGGCGCTTCGTGGAGGTGCTCGGGCACTACGACCCCCGGAAGAGCCCGGCGGTGGTGAAGATCGACGCCGAGCGGGCGAAGCACTGGATCGCCAAGGGGGCGCGGGCCTCCGACACGGTGAAGAGCCTCCTCAAGAAGGACGCCGCGGCCAGCTAGGCGCGGCGGGACCGGTCAGAGCGTGAAGGAGCTGGTGAGAGCGCTCGCGGGGGCGCTCGTTCGGGAGCCGGACGAAGTGGCCGTCCACGAGTTCGAGGAGCGGGGACGCACCATTCTGGAGCTCGAGGTGTCTCCGGAAGACCGCGGCCGCGTGATCGGCCGCGGAGGCCGCACCGCCGCCGCGCTGCGCACCGTCGTGGACGCGGTGGCGGCACGGCAGGGCTGCCGGTACGTCCTGGAGATCCTGGATTGACCGGCCGCTTCTCCGATATGGTGGCCATCGGCCGCGTGGTGAAACCGCAGGGCCGGCACGGCGAGGTGCTCACCGAGCCCCTGTCCGAGCGGCTGACGTCCCTGCGCCATGCCTTTGTCCCTGGACCGGGAGGGACTGCGCAGGAGGTCCGGATCACGTCCTCGTGGCCCCACAAGGGGCGGTTCGTGCTGAAGCTCGAGGGCGTCGACAGCATCACCGCCGCCGAGGGCTATCGCGGGCTCGAGCTCCGCATTCCCGAGGGCGAGGTCCCGGCGCTTCCCGAAGGCTCCTATTACCACTACCAGCTCGTCGGGCTGCGCGTGCGTGACGAGGACGGCTGCCCTCTCGGAGTTGTCGAGAGCATCTGGGAGACCGGCGGCGAAGCGCCGGTGCTCGTGGTCCGCGGCGAAGGGGAGGAGGTCCTCATCCCGTTGGCCGACACGTTCGTGAAGCGCGTGGACCTCGCCGCGGGCGTGATCGTGGCCCAGGTGCCGGAGCTCGTGGAATGAGGATCGACGTCCTCACGATCTTTCCCCGCCTCGTCTCCGGCTTCCTCGGAGAGGGGATCGTTCACCGCGCGGCCGCCGCGGGGCTCGTGGACATCCGCGTGCACGACCTGCGCGATTTCACGGACGACAAGCACCGCTCGGTGGACGACGCGCCGTTCGGCGGCGGCCCGGGCATGGTCATGAAGGCGGAGCCGTTCCTCCGCGCCGCGGAGGCGGCGTGGCCCGACGGCCGGGGCGAGGGCGACGCGGTGGTGCTCCTCTCCCCGCGCGGCCGGGCTTTCGACCAGGAGACGGCCCGACGCTACGCCGGCCTCCGCAGGCTGATGCTCCTCTGCGGCCGCTACGAGGGGATCGACGAGCGGGTGCGCGAGGCCCTCGGCGCGGAGGAAGTGAGCCTCGGCGACTTCGTGCTCACGGGCGGGGAGGTGGCGGCGCTCGCGGTCACGGAGGCGGCGGTGCGCCTCCTGCCCGGCGCCCTCGGACACGAGGACTCCGCCGAGGAGGACTCGTTCGCGGACGGCCTGCTCGACTGGCCCCATTACACGCGCCCGGCGGTGGTGCGCGGCCTCGGAATTCCGGACGTGCTGCTCTCCGGCGACCACGCGGAGATCCGCCGCTGGCGGAGGAAGCAGGCGCTGCGCGCGACCCGCGAGCGGAGGGCGGACCTCCTCGCGAGGGCCCCGCTCTCCGCGGAGGACGAGCGGCTCCTGCGCGAGATCGAGGACGAGGAAAAGACCTCCGTCCTCCACGACGAAATCGTTCACAGATAGGAAGAGAGAAATGAATCCCATCGACAGCATCGAGGCGAGCGACCTCAAGAAGGGCCTGCCGCGCCTCTCCCCGGGCGACACCGTGCGCGTGCACGTGCGGGTGAAGGAGTCCACGGTCAAGGAGGAGATCAAGGGCAAGCCCAAGGAGACGGAGCGCGAGCGCGTCCAGGTCTTCGAGGGCCTCGTGATCGGGCTTCGGGGCTCCGGGGCGCGGGCGACCATGACCGTACGGAAGGTGTCATTCGGGACGGGGGTGGAGCGCATCTTCCCCCTCCACGCGCGCACCATCGAGAAGATCGAGGTGGTGAAGCAGGCGCGCGTGCGGAGGGCCAAGCTCTACTACCTCCGCGGCAAAAAGGGCAAGGCGGGGCGCATGCAGGAGAAGCGGGCGGAAGCCGCATCGGACAACTAGCTCCGGGGGAGGTTGATGGCGGCGAGCAAGGGTGCTCGAAAGCCGGGCCGGCGACCCCTGGTCTTCAAGGGCGTCGAGCTCCGCTGCGGCACACGCTACGAGGAGGAGGCGCGCGCGGCCGGGCACCTCTTCGTGGCGGGGATCGACGAGGTGGGGCGGGGCGCGCTCTGCGGGCCCGTGGCCGCCGCCGCCGTCGTCCTCGGCGACGCCTTCGACCCCACCGGGCTCGACGACTCCAAGCGCCTCACCGCGCTCCAGCGCGAGAAGCAGGCCGCTCGCATCAAGGCGGAAGCCCGGGCCGTGTGCATCGCCTTCGCGGAGGTCGACGAGATCGACCGCCTGAACATCCTCCGCGCGACGTTCCTGGCCATGAAGCGGGCCGTCGAGGGGCTGGGCCTCCGCCCCGACCTCGTACTCGTGGACGCGCTCACCGTGCCCGGCCTCGGCTGCGCGCAGCAGGGGATCGTCAAGGGCGACGCCCAGTGCGCGTCGATCGCCGCCGCCTCCATCGTGGCGAAGGTCGCGCGGGACGGTATCATGCGGGAGTGCGACACGAGGCATCCGGGCTACGGCCTCGCCCAGAACATGGGGTACGCGAGCGAAGACCACCTGCTCGCCCTGCGCCGCCTCGGCCCCACCGCGATCCACCGCCGCTCGTTCTCGGGGACCCAGCCTTGGCTCTTCTGAGGACGGCGGAAGAAGACCAGGGGTAGCGTGGCCAAGCTCAACCCCAAGAAGGTCAAGGAGGACGCGGACAAGGAGGAGAGGGCCGGCCGCTACGAGAAGGCCATCGACCTCCTGAAGCAGCTCGTCGCCGAGAACCCCGGCGACTGGAACACCATCAACAAGATCGGCGACCTCTACGCCAAGGGCAACAACCTCAAGGCCGCCAACGAGCACTACGCCCGCGTCGCGCACATCCAGGCCAAGGACGGCTTCTACCTCAAGTCGATCGCGCTCTGGAAGAAGATCCAGAAGAACGACCCCAACGACCTCGCGCCCTACCAGAACCTGGCGGACCTCTACGTCAAGCAGGGCCTGCTCGTGGACGCCACCACGCAGCTGCAGACGGTGGTGGACGAGTACATCAAGCGCGGACGCGTCCGCGAGGCCGGCGACGCCCTCAAGAAGATGGCGGACATCAACCCGTCCGACCTCAAGGTCCGCAGCAAGCTCGCCGACCTCTACGTGCGGGACGGGAACTCGGCGAAGGCAGTGGAGGAGCACGTCGCCATCGCCGAGGAGCTGGTCAAGAAGGGCCACCTCGCGGAGGCGCTGCAGGTCCTCGAGAAGGGGCTGAAGCTCGACCCGCGCAGCGGGAAGATGCGCGCCGAGCTCGCGCGCGTCCACCTCCTGCAGAAGAACTACGAGCGCGCGGTGCAGGTCCTCGAGGAGGCGACCCGGCAGGGCGCCACCGACAAGGAGGTCTTCGTCCGGCTCGGCGAGGCCTACCTCGGGGCCAAGCGCATCCAGGACGCGGAGGCGGTGCTGCGGCGCCTCCTCCAGCAGGATCCCGCCGACCAGGACGCGCGCACGCAGATGGGCCGCGTCTTCCTCATGCAGGGGAAGTCGGACGCCGCCTTCGAGCAGTTCCTCCCCATCGTCGAGCGGATGATGGAGAGGAAGGAGGGCGAGCGGGCCGCCGGCGTCCTCCAGCAGATCGTCCAGAGGAGCCCGGGCCACATCAAGAGCCTGGCCAAGCTGGTCGAGGTCTACCGGCAGCTCCGCAAGGACAACTTCGTCACCCAGACCTACGGGCAGATGGTCGAGGCCTTCATCAACCAGGGCCAGATGGACCAGGCGGCCTCGATCCTCGACATCCTCGTGGGGCTCGAGCCGCACAACGAGCAGCACCGCAGCAAGCTCGCGTTCGTCCGCTCCAAGCAGGGCGGCGGAGGAGGACGCCCGGCCCCTGCGGCCCCCGCGGCGGTCGGGGTCGAAGAGGACTTCGAGCTCGCCGGCGCCGACGAGATGCCGTCGCTGTCGTTCGACGCGGTGCCCTCGGCGGCTCCCGCCGGCGCCCGTGGCCGGGCCCCTGGGCGGCCGACGATCGAGCTCTCGCCGCCTTTGGGCGGCGACGACACGGAGTTCATCAGCGAGCACCTCGCCGAGGGCCGCGTTTTCCGCAAGTACGGCCTCGCCGACAAGGCGCGCGACCAGTTCGACGCGATCATCTCGCGCTTCCCCGACCACATGGAAGCGCGGCAGGAGCTCTACGACGTCTTCAAGGAGAAGGGCGAGAACGACAAGGCGGGCGAGCAGTGCCTGGCCATGGCCGAGATCTCCCGGCTCAAGGGGGACGGCGCGGGCGAAGCGAAGTGGCAGGCGGAAGCCGTGCAGCTCATCCCGCAGCTCGCGGCGGCCGCGGCCCCCGCGCCACACGCGGCGGCGCCCGCCCCCACTCCCGTAGCCGCCGCCCCCGCCGCGATCCCCGTGGCCGAGCCCGACGCCCTGGCGCTCGAGGACGTGGAGCCCGCCGAGGAGGAGATCCCCCTCGAGGTCGAGGAGGCTGGCCTCGAGGAAGAGGCCCTCGAGCCCGAGCCGGCCGACGAGCTGCAGATCGAGCTCGGCGCCGCGGAGCAGGAAGCCGTGCCCGAGGAGAGCCTGGGCGACCAGTTTGTGGAGGAAGAGGCGGCCGAGCCCGGGCTGACCGACTTCGAGGCGGAGGTGGAAGCGCTCGCTGAGGACGCGATCACGCAGAAGCTCGAGGCGCCCAAGCCGGCGCCTCCGCTGAAGCCCGAGCCCAAGCCGGCTCCGCCTCCGCCC
>JBKPBQ010000105.1:0-4457 GCA_046726955.1 Acidobacteriota bacterium | reverse complement strand
AGTTGGGCTCCCGCCGGGCGTCGTTGGAGAGCCGTCGACTGTCTGGCGTCCTCGCGTCACGATGCGGTAGGAGCGACGTGGTGTCCGTCCTGACGTCCGCCCTCGCGGTCCTCATGCTGCTGGTGCCGATTTACTCCCGCCGGCGCTGCCGGAAATCCCACCGCCAGCCGCGAAACACGGGCCTTTCGCCGGTTGGCGCGACGCTCCAGCGGCTGGTGCGGCTCCGTTCAGGGCACAACGGGGCACAACGCACCAGAGTGAGACTGCGGACCTCGGGTCTTCGTGAAACGGGCGTTAGCGGGGAGCGTGAGCCGAAGCGCGGAGCGACCCACCCCACCGCGCCGGTTGTGGCGGTCGCATGCGCGTCGTTCCCACATCGAAGACCCCGTCGTCATCCGGAAGATTCTCGCCCACCTCGCGCTCCCGACCGAGGTCCCGCGTCCCGGCCACCGCGGCCCGACCTGTTCGACTGGAGCTGAGCCCGTCCGCCCGGTGATCCGACGCTTCCCCGCGCGGACGCTCCGGGGTGCGTTCGTTGCTGGACGAGCGACGTGAGGGCCGATGAGACGAACCGCGCGCGTGAGACGATCGCTCCACGTCCCATCGCCACCTGCTCGCCGGTGACTGCCGGTCGCCGTTCACGTTTACAGGGGGCCGCTCGCCGTGCGATCGTGTCCGCGTCCGCGGCGAGCGGGCACGACGCCCTCAATGACCGCGGGCGGAAGGAGAACGACAATGTCGGTGTTCGCACGTGGAGGCCTCGCCGTCGTCTCGATCGTGTCGATCCTCGGAGGGATAGCGAGCGGCGCCGCCGTCCTCACGACGGCGCCGCTCGAGTTGGAAGGAACCAACTCCTTCAGCTGCCTCATATCGAACGTCGGCACGAAGGACATCGAGGTGAGCTTCGCGATATTGAACGCCAGCGGCACACCAGTCTTCAGCTCCCCGAGCCCCGTCATGCTGGCACCGCTGCACGGGACCGGCGCTAGCGGCCTTGGTTCCATGTTGCATCCCCGCCTGTGCCAGATCACGGTGCTACAGGGGAGCAAGAAGTCGGTCCGCGCTTCGGCGTGCATCCTCGACGCGGGCGGGACGTGCATCGCGAACAGCGAGGCGCGCTGAGCATCGCGCGGTCGATCGGTACGACGTCGAGCACGAGTGCCCGGTGATCGGCCAGGAGGTCCACGAGGGAGGAGGGGGCTCGTCTCTTGAAGGCTGGCGGGACCGGCTATAGGGTCGCGCAGCATTCCTCGAGCACAGTTGCTCACGGAGCGCCGCCATGGCCTGGGATTTCGAGACCGAGCCTGAGTTCCAGAAGAAGCTCGACTGGGCGGAGGAATTCGTAGGCCGCGAGGTGGAGCCGCTGGACCTCGCCTTCCCGGATACCGCCGCGCCGTACGACCGGCGGAACCCCGTCTACAAGAAGATCACCGACCCGCTGAAGGCGGAGGTGCGGAGGCACGGCCTCTGGGCCTGCCACCTGGGACCCGAACTCGGCGGCGAGGGCTACGGCCAGGTGAAGCTCGCGGTCCTGAACGAGATCCTCGGCCGTTCCATGTGGGCCCCGAACATCTTCGGCTGCCAGGCGCCCGACTCGGGCAACGCCGAGATCCTCGCCCACTACGGCACCGAGGCGCAGAAGAGGAAGTACCTCCAGCCGCTCCTCGACGGCGACATCGTCTCCTGCTTCTCCATGACCGAGCCCCAGGGCGGCGCCGACCCGCGGGAGTTCCGCTGCCGCGCCGTGCGCGATGGCGACTCGTGGGTCATCGACGGCGAGAAGTATTTCTCCTCGCACGCCGACCTCGCCGAGTTCCTGATCGCGATGGTGATCACGAATCCCGACGTGCCCGTCCACCAGGGAGCGTCGATGTTCCTCGTCCCGCGGGACGCGCCGGGCCTGAACATCGTGCGTCTCGCGGGGCTCGGCCGCGAGCCGCTCGGGCACGGTCATCACGCCTACATCCGGTACGAGCACGTGCGCGTCCCGCGCGAGAACCTCCTCGGCGGCGAGGGACAGGGGTTTCTGATCGCCCAGACACGGCTCGGCGGCGGCCGGATCCACCACGCGATGCGCACCGTGGCGACCGTCCGGAAGGCACTCCAGATGATGTGCGAACGGGCGCTCAGCCGGCGCACGCAGGGCGGCCCGCTCGCCGAGAAGCAGCTCGTGCAGCAGGCGATCGCGGACTCCTTCATCCAGCTAGAGCAGTTCCGCCTGCTCGTGCTCTACGCCGCCTGGCACATCGACAAGGGGCACAAGGATGCGGCGCGGACCTACATCGCCGCCGTCAAGGTCCAGACCGCCGAGGTGCTCCACGACGTCGTGCGCCGGGCGCTCCACATCCACGGGGCGCTCGGCTGCTCGAACGAGATGCCGCTCGTCGGGATGTGGCTGACCGTGCCGGTGATGGGCATCGCCGACGGGCCGACCGAGGTCCACAAAGTGACGGTCGCGAAGCAGGTGCTGAAGCAGTACCGGCCGTACGAGGGGCTCTGGCCGCACGACTTCCTGCCCGAGCGTGTGGCGGAGGCGCGGGCGCGGTTCGCCGCCTACCTCGAAGGCGACGTCGGGAACCTGTGACCGAACTCGTCGATCCCGTGCGCCTCGCTCGCTGGATGGACGAGCGCGGCCTCTCGGGCCGCGGCGAGCCGCTCGCATGCCGCTTCATCACCGGCGGCGCCTCGAACGAGCTCTTCGAGATCCGTCGCGGCGACGCCCGCATGGCGCTCAGACGGCCGCCCGCGAGGGTCCCGGAGGGCCGGAACGAGAGCATGCTCCGGGAGTACCGGGTCCTCGCGGCCCTCCGCGACACGGACGTGCCGCACGCGCACGTGCTCGCGGCGTGCGACGATCCCTCCGTCCTCGGCGCCTGCTTCTATCTGATGGAGTACGTCGACGGCTGGTCCTGCATGTCGACGAACGGCTGGCCGTCGCCGTTCGACGCGGACCTGGATGCGCGACGCGGCCTCGCGTGGGAGCTGGTCGACGCGATCGCGAAGCTCGCGTGCGTCGACTGGCGTGCGCGCGGGCTCGAGGGGTTCGGGCGGCCGGAGGGGTTCCACGAGCGGCAGGTGGACCGCTGGCTCTCGCACCTCTCGCGCTCTCGCTTCCGGGACATTCCCGGCATCGACGAGGCGGCGGCCTGGCTCCGTCGCTACACGCCGCGGTCATATCGGCCGGGGATCCTCCACGGCGACTACCAGTTCGCCAACGTGATGTACCGCCACGGCGCGCCCGCGCGCATGGCCGCGATCGTCGACTGGGAGATGGCGACTATCGGCGATCCGCTCCTCGATCTCGGCTGGGTCGTCATGGGCTGGCCCGATCCGGACGAGGACCGGACGCACGCGGGATACGTCGACTATACGGGCATGCCGAGCCGCGCGGAGCTGTGCGAGCGCTACGCCCGCCGGAGCGGACTGCCGGTCGACGAGATCGACTACTACGTGATCCTCGCGCGCTTCAAGATCGCGATCGTCCTCGAAGGTGGGTACGCACGCTACGTCAAGGGCGGCGCCGACAATCCGAAGATGGCGGCGTTCGGCGACGTCGTGCTTGACATGGCGCGGAAGGCGGCCGAGCTGGCCCGGACGACGAGCCTGCAGCGGTGAAGGACCTCTTCGACCTCACCGATCGTGTCGCCGTCGTGACGGGCGGGAGCCGCGGCCTCGGCCGGGAGATGGTGCTCGGGTTCGCTCGCGCGGGGGCGGACGTCGTCATCGCGAGCCGGAAGATCGAGAGCTGTCAGGCGCTCGCGCGCCAGGTCGAGGCGGAGACCGGGCGCCGCGCCCTCGCGCACGCCTGTCACGTCGGGCGCTGGCAGGATCTGGACCGCCTCGCCGACGCAGCATACCAGACGCTCGGCAAGGTCGACGTGCTGGTGAACAACGCCGGCATGTCGCCGCTCTACGATCAGGTCGTGAACGTCACCGAGGACCTCTACGACAATGTCCTCGCCGTGAACCTGAAGGGGCCCTTCCGCCTGACGGCGCTCATCGGCACGCGGATGGCGGCGGGCGCCGGGGGATCGATCATAAACGTGAGCAGCGTCGGCTCGATCCGGCCCTATGGCGACATCGTGCCGTACGCCGCGGCGAAGGCGGGGCTCAACGCCATGACCGTCGCGTTCGCCCACGCCTTCGGCCCGAAAGTGCGGGTCAACTGCATCATGCCCGGCACCTTCGTGACGGACATCAACCGCGGCTGGGACTGGAAGGAGTTCGACGCGAAGCACGCGGTCCGGTTCGCGCTCCGCCGGGCGGGGGAGGCCGCGGAGATCGTCGGCGCGGCGCTGTATCTCGCGAGCGACGCGTCGAGCTACACGACGGGAACGATCCTCAAGGTCGACGGCGGGGTGCCCTGAGGCGTCGGACGCGTTCCGGACACCACCCTCGTCGAGAAACTCTGGACGGACCAGAGCCCGAGCTCTCGTTACGGAAGCGCGACGGGGTGG
>JBKPBQ010000104.1:0-13226 GCA_046726955.1 Acidobacteriota bacterium | reverse complement strand
GTGTCCGTCGGTCTCGGCGTCGATCGCGGAGTGGAAGCCGCCCTCCGGCCCCGTCATCTCGGCGAGGACGAAGTCGAGCGTCGCCCGCGCCACCGCCGCGAAGCCGCTCTCCGGAGCGAGCGCGTCCGCCTCGGCGTAGAGACGCCCGAGGGAGGCGTTGTCGTAGAGCATCTTCTCGAAGTGCGGGACGAGCCAGAGGGCGTCGGTCGAGTAGCGGTGGAAGCCGCCGGCCAGGTGGTCCTGGATCCCACCCCGGGCCATCCGGTCGAGCGTCGTCACGAGCATCTCGCGCGCCTCGGCGTTCTCGGAGGCGCGCTCGAGCAGGAAGAAGAGGTTCGCGGGCGACGGGAACTTGGGGGCCCTTCCGAAGCCGCCGTGGACGGGATCGAACCGGGCGGCGAGCGCCGCCTCCAGCGCGGGGAGGACCTCCGCGTCCGGCACGGGGCCGGGGGCCCCACCCGAGGCGGCGAGGTGCTCCTGCATCGCCTCCGCGATCGTCTCCGCCTGCTGCAGGACCTCGGCCCGCCGCAGCGCCCAGGCTTCGCGAAGGCTGGCGAGGACCCGGGCGAAACCGGGCCGACCCATCGCATCGCGGGGCGGGAAGTACGTCCCCGCGAAGAAGGGCTTCAGGTCGGGAGTCAGGAAGAGAGAGTTCGGCCATCCCCCGGAGCGCGTCAGGAGCTGGGTGGCCGCCATGTAGATCTCGTCGAGATCGGGGCGCTCCTCGCGATCCAGCTTGATGGAGACGAAGCCCTGGTTGAGCGCGTCGGCGATGGCGGGGTCGGTGAAGCTCTCCCGCTCCATCACGTGGCACCAGTAGCAGGTCGAGTAGCCGACCGAGAGGAAGATGGGCCGGTCCTCGCGGCGTGCCTTCTCGAAGGCTTCCTCTCCCCAGGGATACCAGTCGACCGGGTTTTCGGCGTGGAGCAGCAGATACGGGCTCGACTCGCGAGCCAGCCGGTTCGTCAAGGTGCGCCTCCGTAAAGGAGTCTACCAGTTAGCACGTTCCATGCCCTGGCCGGCTCGGTACAAATTGCGGTTAGAGACGATCCAGGTTAGGCTCTCCCACCGTGCCAACTCCTGTCCGGAGCCGGTATTGGCTCGCGGTGTTCCTCGGCGTGCTCGGGCTCTGGCTCAACCAGGTTCCCGTCCCCCTGCTGACGGCCGAGACCCCGCCGTTCCTGTTCGGCTCCGCTCCGGTGTTCGCCGCCTTCGTGGGCCTGGGAACCGGCCCCGGGCTCCTCGCCGCGACACTCTCTCTCCTCGCGCTGTTGGGCCGAGTGGACGGGTCGACCGCCGCCGCTGCTCTTCTCTTCGTGCTCGAGGCCTGGGTCTCGTGCCTCCTCTACCGCCGCTTCGGCAGCCTCGTATTCTCCGTGGCGATATTCTGGTTCACCGCCGGCGGCCTCCTCGACCTGCTGCTGCACGGAACGCTCCTCGGCCTCGGCCGCGACCTCCTGACGCTCCTCTTCATCCAGCAGACGCTCAACGGGATCGCGAACGCGCTCCTCGCCGAGGGCCTGCTCCGCCTGCCCTTCGTCTCGCGCATCCTTCCCGCCCGCGACTCGATCTTCGCCGCGACGCTCCGCCAATACGTCTTCAACAAGATCCTGTTCGTGGTGATGATCCCCGCCCTTCTCCTCGCTCTGCTCTACTCGCGCTCGTCCTACCAGGCGAAGATCGACGAGGCCTACGCGGGACTGGAGCGGGCGGCGACCGAGGGGCGGTCGGCCGTCCGCGAGGTCCTCGCCGGGCGCGAGGCCGCCCTCGACGCTCTCGCCCACGGCGTCGAGATCGATCGCGCACTGGGCAGCGCCTCCCCCATCGGTCCGCTCGCCGCCTTCGCCCGGGAGCACTCCGAGTTCGGCGGTGTCGCGCTCGTCGACTCGGCGGGCCGGCTGCTGAGCGCCGTGCCGCGCGACGACACTGCCGCGCGGATCGACGCGGCGCTCTTCGGGCGCATCCGGGTTCGCCAACGCACGACGTACTCGGCACTCATCGGCGCGCCCGGGGCGTCGCTCCTCATGGGACGGCCGATCCTTCGCCAGGACGGCGCCTTCCGGGGCGCGCTCGTCGTGAGCCTCCGCCCCACGGATCTCGTCCCGTCCTGCGCGGCGGCGGCGCTTCCCCGCCTGACGCTCCTCGACCCCGAGCTGCTAGTCATCGCCAGCGGGGACCCGCACCTCGGCACCGGCACCTCGCTGCGCGGGGTCGTGCCGGAGACGCTGCCCGGGCAGGCCGAGCCCCAGTCCTTCTCGTACCGCGCCGCCTCCGGGGAGCCCGGGAACGCGTCCGAACGACACTACGCGGCCGCCCGTCGCCTCGCCGCCTCGGGATGGAGCGTCCTCGCGGACCTGCCGGCCTCGCACCTCTACGCGGAGATGATGCCCTCCGCGTATCGCATCCTCGTCCTGCTCGTGGCGATGCTGCTCGCCCTCTACGTGGTGGTGACGAAGCTGGCCGAGCTGGTCTCCGAGCCGCTGCTCGCCGTGAACGAGGCGACGAGCGACATCGCGGCCGGCCGCTTCCCGGGGAACGAGCCGCTCGCCGAGCTCGAGAAGAACCCGATCGAGGAGATCCAGAGCGTCGCCCACCACTTCCGGACGATGCGCGACGCCCTCGCCTACCGCGACACGCTCACCGGTTTACCCAACCGCCGGCTCTTTCTGGACCGGCTGGAGATGGCCCTCGCCCAGGCCCGGCGCTCCGGAGAGAGGCTGGCGGTGCTCTACCTGGACCTCGACCGGTTCGGCGTCGTGGACGACTCGCTGGGCCACGCCGTGGGCAACGAGCTGCTGCGCACCGTGGGCGGGCGGCTGCAGGCCTCGATCCGGGAAGGCGACACGGTGGCCCGGGTCGGGGCCGACGAGTTCGTGGTCCTCGTACGCGAGGTCGAGCACGCGGAGGACGCCGCGCGGGTGGCTCGGAAGCTGCTGGAGGCTCTCCGCAACCCGGTGACGGTGGACGAGCGGGAGCTCTTCGTGACGGCCAGCCTTGGGGCGAGCCTCTTCCCGAGCGACGGCACGGGCGCCGAGCCCTTGCTGAACAACGCGCACACTGCGATGCAACAGGTCAAGGACGAGGGCCGCGACACCTACCGCCTCTACGCCCCGGCCATGAACGACCGGGCGATCGAGAACCTCAACATGGAGAGCGCACTGCGGAAGGCCCTGGGGCAAGACGAGTTCGTCGTCCACTACCAGCCGCTGCTCGACTTGCGGAGCTGGAAGGCGGGAGGCGCCGAGGCGCTCGTGCGCTGGCAGCACCCGAAGCACGGGCTGCTCCGCGCCGAGAAGTTCATCGCGCTCGCCGAGTCCTCGGGGCTCATCGTCTCCATCGACTCGTGGGTGATGCGGACCGCCTGTCATCACCTGCGGGACTGGCACGACCGGGGCCGCCGGCATCTGCGCGTCGAGGTCAACCTCTCCGCCCGCCAGTTCCGCCAACCCGACCTCGTCAACGAGATCATGCGCTGTCTCCAGGAGACGGGCCTCCGTCCCGACGCCCTGGAGATCGAGATCACCGAGCGCACGGCAATGCTCGATGTGACCCGGACGGTGGAGATCCTCCGCGCCTTGCGGAGCCTGGGGGTCCGGATCTCGCTAGACGATTTCGGGACCGGCTACTCGTCCCTGAGCTACCTCAAGACGCTTCCGGTGGACACGGTCAAGCTCGACCAGTCGTTCGTCCGCGACGTCACGCACGATCCGGGGGATGCCGCCATCGCCACCGCGGTCATCGCGATGGCCCACTCCCTGGATCTCCGCGTGGTTGCGGAGGGGGTCGAGACCCGGGAGCAGCTGGCCTTCCTCAAGGAGCGGCAGTGCGACTTCGTCCAGGGAAACTACGTGAGCGTCGCCCTGCCCGCCGAGGAGGTCGAGGGGATGCTGGAGCGTCCCCTCGAAGCCCTCCTGCCGGTCAGCTGACGCGAAGGTCCCTGATCTTCGTAACCAGATTTGACAGACCCGAGGGCGAGAGTATACTTCTTATACAATAAAGATCCGGGGGTCCCTCCTCCCCGGTTGGCCTGAACCAACCCGGCGGCCTTGGTGCTCTCGAACCGGAGCCGCCAGAGGGGGAGAACGATGAGACGCCTGACCGCGCAAGCGACGTCGACGAGCGATTCGGGCGCCCTGCTCCTCCAGTGGGCCTCCGAGAGTGGCGCCCACGGCATGCCTGTTCCCCAGGAGCTCGAAAGCCTGGGGTGGCATCGCCTGGCCGAGCACCCTCTCTTCCGCGGCACCTGGCTCATGGAAACGCGGCCGGCCAAGACCCGGAGCTTCGGGAAGGCGCGAGTGGCCCGGTCGAGGATCCTCCGCGGCCGCTGATCCAGCTCTGCTCGACGCCCTTGGACCGCCCTCAGCGGCCCACGGGGCCGAACTTGTCGCAGGACCAGAGGCCCCACCGGTGCAGGCGGAAGCGTAGCGCCGTGTTGAGCGTCCCCAGCCCGTAGACGACCCCCGCCTTGAACCCTACCGAGGACGCGTCGTCGAAGTAGCGCGTCGATATCGGGACCTCGATGACGGGCAGGCCGAAGTGGACGGCCTGGAAGATCACCTCGGTGTCGAAGACGAAGCCGTTGGAGTTGCGCAGGAACGGCACCGTTTCCAGGAACCGGCGGCTGTAGGCGCGATAGCCGGTGTGGCACTCCGAGAACGACCGCCCCATCGCGAGGTTCTCGCAGAAGGTCAGGAAGCGGTTGGCGATCCGCTTCCAGAGCGGCATGCCTCCGCGCGCCGCGCCCCCCGGGATCATCATCCGGGATCCCAGCACCATGTCCGCCCGTCCCGCGCGGATGGGCGCGATCATCTCCGGGATGATCGCCGGATCGTACTGGCCGTCGGGGTGGAGCATGACCACGATCGTCGCCCCATCGCGCAGCGCCTCCATGTAGCAGGTCTTCTGGTTCCCGCCGTAGCCGACGTTGTGTGGGTGCCGGATCGCCTTCAGGTTGAGCCGCTGGGCCTGGGCCACCGTGTCGTCGCGGCTGAAGTCGTCCACGACCACGACCTCGTCGTAGTAGCCGGGCGGAATGGCGCGGAACGTGTCCTCGAGCGTCTTCGCCGCGTTGTAGGCGGGCATGACGATCACGACCTTGTCCGGGCTCGCCGCTTTCGGAGCGTCCGTCCGTGCGGCCGTCTCGCTCATCGGGATCGGCCATTCTACCGCGTCCGGTCGACGCGGAAACAGGCGTGTTAGGCTCGCTCGCGATGGTGCTGGACGAGCTGCTGGAGCGGCGCGTCGTCGTCCTGTCCGGCAAGGGAGGCGTCGGCAAGAGCGTCGTCGGTCTTTCCCTCGCCCTCGCCGCCCGCGACCGCGGTAAGCGCGTGCTCCTCGTGGAGGTGTCGGCCCCCCTCGAGGCCGCGCGCTACCTCGGCCGCCCGCCCGCGGGCACGCGGGAGCGGGAGGCGATCCCCGGCCTCCACACCGTCAACCTCGATCCCACCGCGGTCATGGACGAGTACGTGCGGCAGACGGTCCGGATCGACATGCTCTCCCGGCGCATCCTCGAGAGCCCGGTCTATTCGCGCTTCTTCGCGGCGGCTCCGGGGCTCAAGGACCTGATGCTCCTCGGGAAGGTCATGGTCCTCGAGGAGGCCCGCGACCGTTTCTCGCGGCGTCCCCGCTACGACCTGATCGTCCTCGACGCTCCCGCCACCGGCCACGGGCTGTCCCTCCTCAAGGTGCCGATCGCCGCCTCGGAAGCCGTGCCCATCGGGCCCGTGGGCCACAACGCCCGGCGCATCCTCCGACTGCTCCGCGACGAGAAAAAGACGGCGCTCGTGATCGTGGCCGTGCCCGAGGAGATGGCGGTCGTCGAAGCCGTGCAGTTCCACGCGCAGGCGGTGGACGACCTCCGGATGCCCCCTGCCCTCGTGGTCCTGAACGGCTGCCACGAGCGGCGATTTCGCGAGGCCGAGGAGGCGGAGGTGCTGCGACTCGCCGCGCAGGCCCCGGCGGGACGGCTCCGCGGCGACGTCCCGCTCGCGGCCGCGCTCGTCGCGGGCCGCCGCCAGATCCGCCGCCGCAAGCTCACCCGCTTCTACGAGGCCCGGCTGCAGCGCGCGATCGATCTTCCCCTCGTCCGTCTGCCGTTCCTCTTCCGCGAGGTCCTCGACGAGCAGGACCTGCGGCTCCTGGCGTCGCGGCTGGAGGCCGCCTGATGCGGCGGCGCGAGCGAAGCCCCGCGGAGGTCCTGCTCGGCGAGCTCCAGGAGCGCCGCGTGCTCGTGGTCTGCGGGTCCGGGGGTGTGGGCAAGACGACGACGGCGGCCGCGCTCGGCCTGCGCGCGGCGCTCGCGGGACGCCGCGTCCTCGTCTGCACGATCGACCCCTCTCGCCGCCTGGCCACGAGCCTGGGGCTCGAGAGGCTTTCCGGGAAACCGAAGCTGCTGGACATCGCGCGCATGGGACCCGCTCGAGGGGGCTCCCTGCACGCCATGGTCCTCGACACCAAGAGCACCTTCGACGACATCGTGACGCGCTACGCGCCCGACGAGGCGGCCCGACGCCGCATCCTCGAGAACCGCTTCTACCGCCACGTCTCGGCCGCGCTCTCCGGCAGCCACGAGTACATGGCGATGGAGAAGCTGCTGGAGCTGTCGGAGGACGACCGCTTCGACCTCGTCGTCCTCGACACGCCGCCCACCCGCCACGCCCTGGACTTCCTGGAAGCCCCCGACCGGCTCATGAGCTTCCTCGACACGAGCATCCTCCGCTTCTTCCTGAAGCCCTACTTCGTGGCCGGCCGCCTCACGCTGAAGGTCGCGACGCGCACCGGGGCCATCGCCCTCAAGCTCGCCGACCGTTTCCTGGGGCTCCAGTTCCTGCAGGACCTCTCCGAGTTCTTCCTCGCCTTCGGAGGGATGTACGATGGCTTCAAGGAGCGGGCCGCGCGCGTGCACGCCCTGCTCCGGGACTCATGCTCCGGTTTCCTGCTCGTGGCCGGCCCCTCGCCCTCCGCCCTGGACGAGGTGCTGTTCTTCCACGGCCGGCTGGATGAGAAGAAGATGCCCTTCCTCGGCTTCGTCGTGAACCGCGTTCACCCCGACCCGGCCGCCGTCGCCGCCACCGGTGCGCGCGCGCGCATCGACCCGGAGACGGCCGAGCGACTCCTCGAGTGCTATCGCGAGCAGCAGACGCTCTTCCGGGCGGAGCGCAAGACGATCGGCCGGCTCGAGGTGGACACCGGAGAGCGGCCCATCCTCGTCCCCGAGATGGACCAGGACGTGCACGACCTCCGCGGGCTGCGCGCGGTGGGCGAGGCGCTCTTCGCCGACGCTGTTCCCGCGCGCCAGAGGCGCCGGGCCTCATCCTGACGATGCGCGTCATCCTCTACTCCGGCAAGGGCGGCGTGGGCAAGACGAGCCTTTCCGCCGCCACCGCCATCCGCGCGGCGCGGCGCGGCCACCGAACGCTCGTCGTGTCCACCGACTCCGCGCACAGCCTGGCCGACGCGCTCGACGTGAAGGTCGGAGGAGACCCGACGCCGGTCGTCCCCAAGCTCGACGCGGTGGAGGTGGACGTCAACCAGGAGCTCGCGCGGCACTGGGGCGTCATCCACGACTTCCTGACCCGCTTCATGACGTTCCAGGGCGTCGACGAGACGGTGGCCGAGGAGATCGCGATCCTCCCCGGGATGGAGGAGCTCCTGAGCCTCCTCCGTGTGAAGCGGTTCGCCGACAGCGGCCGCTACGACCTCATCGTCATCGACTGCGCTCCCACGGGCGACACGGTGCGCATGCTGGGCGTGCCCGAGGTGCTGAACTTCTACTTCTCGCGCATCTTCCCGATCCAGCGCACGGTCGTCCGCACGGTGCGCCCGGTGGCGCAGCGGATGACGGACATGCCGATCCCCAGCGACGACGTCTTCGCCGCCGTGAAGTCGCTGCACGGGCAGATGGAGGGGATGGGCAGCTTCCTCCAGGATCCCAAGACGAGCTCGATCCGGATCGTGCTCAACCCCGAGAAGATGGTCATCAACGAGTCGCAGCGGCTCTACACCTACCTGAACCTCTTCGGCTTCCCGGTGGACGCCGTGGTGGCGAACCGCGTGCTGCCCGCGGAGGCGAGGTCGAAGTACTTCGATCGCTGGTTCGACATCCAGGCGGCGCACCTCGCCACGGCGAAGGAGGCCTTCGATCCCCTTCCCTTCCTGGAGGCGCCGCTCTTCGACCGGGAGATGGTCGGTACGACGATGCTCGACCTCTTCGGAGAGAAGGTGTTCGGCGACAAGGACCCGGCCGCCGTCTTCCACCGCGAGAGGCCGATCGAGGTGAAGAAGGAGGGACGGTCGTACGCCCTCTACATCCGGCTGCCGTTCGTCGAGAAGGAGCGTCTCCAGGTGTGGACGCGCGGGGACGAGCTCGTGCTGCAGGTGGACAACCAGAGGCGGCACCTCGTGCTCCCCCGCAGCCTGACCTCACGGCCGGTAGTGGGAGCGGCCTTCAAGGAAGAGAGGCTTCGGGTGGCATTCGGCGACAAGGAGGCGCATGGCGCGAGCTGAAGCGAGACCACGCAAGGCGTGCTGCCTCGTGTCGGAGATCCTCGAGGAAGCAGGGGTCGACCGCGAGCGCGTCCGGCGGGCGCGGCGCCAGATCCTCGAGGGCATCGTGCTGCTCTGCCAGTGGCAGCTCGCACGGATGGACGGCGGGGAGGCGCCCCCGGATCGCAAGAAGGCGCGGCGGGTGGACGTCGAGTAGTCGCCTGATCGTCACGCGGCTGCTGCAAAAATGTGCAAACCGCTGGAGTCGGCCCCGGACGCGGGCTCCAGGGTCTCGGTCCACAGCTTTTCCACAGGAATCTGCGGAAAACGGGAGGGCGGTGGGGATGCGAGGGGCGAGGCTACTTGACGGCGCGCAACGGCTTCACGTCGAAGCCGATCGCGTACGGGCAGACGATGGGGACTTTTCGGGGCTCGCCGGCGTCGTTGACGATGTAGGCGGTGAGGCGGAAATGGTGCTGGTCGGTGGTTCCGGAGAGCGAGCCGTCGTCGGTGTAGCTCCAGGGGACCTTGCGCAGCCGGTCGTTGACGCTCACGACGACATAGACGTTTTCAGGCTCCATGCCCTCGAGGTCGATGTCGGACAACGCGTTGGCGGCCTTGCTATACCCCCACATCGTGTGGGAGTGGAAATCGCCGATCACAGAGAGCTGAGGGATGTTCGCCAGGAAGCGCTCGATCCGCTTGTGAGCACGGGGGTTGCTGACGACGCCCTTGTGCCGGCGCCCCGCCGTCTGATAGGGAAGGGCGTGCTCGATGATGTAGCGGTCCTCGTCTTCCTTCTGGTCCCGGTACCCGATGAGGAGGCCGAAACACTCCCGCTTGTAGACCTCGACGGCTGCGATCAGGAGGCCCCAGAAAGCGTTTTGAGAGATGTAGGCCGTCATGTTCCCTTGGTCGGCTCGAGCGTTCGGAGGGGGAGGTCGAGTAGCCGTCACGATTCTAGGCACCCCCTCGGAAGGCTGTCAACGGCTTGGGTCAAAAACATATAACTTACTGAATTAATGAGAGTTAAACAGCATGGCGAGATCTCGCACGGTCGCCTCCCGACTGGTCTTCATTCTGGGTCTGAGCCTCCTCCCGGCGACGGCGAGAGCCATTGAAGCGACCGTCTTCATCTCCGGGGCCTCTCCCGAGATCCTCTGGAACCGGGGGTACGGCGCGACCGTCGGCTTCGGCTTCCTGAAGCTGGCCGCCTTCGAGGTAGAGGTGGCGAAGCAGCCGGGCGCGATCGTCGACAACGGGATGATCAGCCTGACCGGGGCCGCGCTCTTCGCTCCCTCTTTCGGACCGTTCGTCCCTTTCATCGGGATCGGAGCCGGCTTCCAGCGCGAGGAGACCGCGGTCACGAGCGACTACGGCACCCACAGCGCCTTCATCGTGGGCGGCAAGATCAAGCTCGCCGGGATCCTGGTCCTCCGGGCCGAATGGCGGCGGCTGGGCCTGGCGGGAACGCCGTTGCTCCAGTTCGACGACCGCTTCGCGGGAGGGATCGGCTTGTCGTTCTAGCAATCACGGCACTTTTCTCGCCGGGTCGGCCCGAGTCCTCGTGCTAAACTCGCTGACCCATGGTCTTCTTGAATTACACGACGATGGCCATGACGGCCAAGATCGTGTACTACGGCCCCGGGCTCGGCGGGAAGACCACGAACCTCCAGTGGATCCACCACAAGACGGCGCCGCGCTCGCGCGGCGAGATGGTGAGCCTCGAGACGGAGACGGACCGCACCCTCTTCTTCGACTTGCTGCCCCTCGACGTCGGCGTCATCGGCGGGATGAAGGTCCGCCTGCAGCTGTACACCGTGCCCGGCCAGGTCTTCTACAACGCGACGCGCCGGCTCGTGCTCAAGGGCGTCGACGGCGTCGTCTTCGTCGCCGACAGCCAGGCGGCGGCGCTCGACCCCAACGAGGAGTCGATCCAGAACCTCAAGACGAACCTCGAGGAGCTGGGGCTCGGCCTCGATCAGATCCCGGTGGTCTTCCAGTACAACAAGCGCGACCTCCGGAACATCCTCCCCATCGACAAGCTGCAGTCCGTCATCAACGCCAAGGGAAACCCCTACTTCGAAGCCGCCGCCATCCACGGCGTCGGCGTCTTCGAGACGCTCAAGGAGGCCTCGCGCCTCGCCCTCGCCTCCATCCGCGCCCGCATCGCGGAGGAGACGCGCAAGCAGGGGGGAACTCCCGCGACGGGCGTTCCCGCGATCACGCCCAGCCTCGCCTTCAACACCGGGACGCGGCCACCCGCGCCCGCGACGTCCGGCCCGATCACGCAGCCCATCACCGCGATCCCGGCGCGTCCGGTGCCGAGCGCTCCCGCCGCAGCGCCCGTGGCGACGGCGGCCGCGACCGCGTCTGAGCCAGCGCCCGCCGATAACCCCCTCGCCGGCCTCGTCTCCCCGGAGAGCGACGAGCCGCTGCGCGTCGAGTTCGCCGAAGAGGACACAGACAAGCACAAGGTGCGCGCCGTTCCCACGAAGGGGAACCTCGACATCCACAAGGAGCTCGAGAACCTGCGGGCCATGGCGCTCTCGAGCCCCGCGCGGTCGGCGACGGCGGTACGTGATCCCGTCGTGGACAAGCTCTTCCAGGACCTCATGGTCTCCGACAAGGAGGCCCGCCAGGAGGTAAAGCGAAAGGCGAGCGTCGAGGTCCCCGCCCGGTACCTCAAGAACCTGTCCGACCTCCGCCTCCAGCTCGTCTTCGAGCACGACGGCCAGAAGGAGGTCCTGGACGACGCGGTCACGGTGAAGCTCGTCGGCACCCGCCGGCTCGAGCGACTGATGCTGCGTCTCGACCTGGAGCTCAAGGGCAAGGGCTAGCCGCGCGGATGCGCGCGCCCTTCTTCGTCCTCCTCGCCGCCGCCGCGACTCCCCTCCCCGATCGTGGGTGGCCCACGCACGGTGGCGGTCCCGGCCATCAGCAGTACTCGCCGCTCGCCCAGATCGACAGGGGCAACGTCAAGAGGCTGCAGGTCGCCTGGACCTATCGGAGCGGAGGGACGAGCCCGGAGAACCGCTCGCAGATACAGTGCAACCCGATCGTCGTGGACGGGGTGCTCTACGCGACCTCTCCCACGATCCGGGTCTTCGCGCTCGACGCCGCCACCGGCCGGGAGCTGTGGACCTTCGACCCGTTCGCCTCCGCCTCGGGAGTCGCTCCCCACGCGCTCGGTGTCAACCGGGGCGTCGTCTACTGGGCGAAAGGCGAGGATCGCCGCATCCTCTTCACGGCGGGCCAGCGGCTCTTCGCGCTCGACGCGGCCACGGGAAAGCTGGTGCCCAGCTTCGGTAGCGGCGGGAGCGTCAGCCTCCTCGAGGGCCTGGGCCGCGACGTGACCGGCCTCTACGTCCTCTCGAACACGCCGGGAGCGCTCTACCAGGACCTCCTCATCCTGGGCACGCGCGTCTCCGAGGGACCGGGCGCCTCCGCGCCCGGGCACATCCGGGCCTACGACGTGCGCACCGGCCGGATCGCCTGGGTCTTCGACACGATCCCGCATCCCAGCGAGCTCGGATACGACACCTGGCCGAAGGACGCGTGGGAGCGCATCGGCGGGGCGAACGCCTGGACGGGGATCACGGTGGACGAGGAGCGAGGGCTCGTGTTCCTCCCCACGGGCAGCGCCGCGTTCGATTTCTGGGGCGGGAACCGCCTGGGGTCCAACCTCTTCGCGAACTGCCTGCTCGTACTGAAGGCGGCGACGGGCGAGCGCGTCTGGCACTACCAGCTCGTGCACCACGACCTCTGGGACCGCGACCTGCCCGCGGCGCCCGTCCTCGTGACCGTGACCCGCGACGGCCGGAAAGTCGCGGCCGTCGTCCAGGTGACGAAGACGGGCCACGTCTTCCTGTTCGAGCGCGAGACCGGCCGCCCGCTCTTCCCCATCGACGAGGTGCCCTTCCCACCCTCGGACCTCGACGGCGAGAAAGCCTGGCCCACGCAGCCTCTTCCCCGCCAACCCCCTCCCTTCACCCGCCAGCGGCTCGGGGAAGAGGACCTGTTCGTCTTCGACGACGAGTCGCACCGCGACCTCGTCGAGCGCTTCAGGCAGATTCGCTCCGCGGGCCCGTTCGTACCGCCGAGCCACGAGGGGACGGTCGTCTTTCCGGGCTTCGACGGCGGCGCGGGCTGGGGCGGCGCGTCGTTCGATCCCGACTCGGGCCTCCTCTACGTCAACGCGAACGAGGTGCCGTGCATCATCACCATGGTCCGCATCGAGCAGGGGAAGGAGTCGACGGACGCCGCGCTCGGCCGGGTGCTCTACCAGCAGAACTGCGTGGCCTGCCACGGCGTCGATCGGCGCGGCGATCCGGAGCGGCAGATCCCGAGCCTCATCGGCCTCGAGACACGAAAGCCGCGAGACGAGGTCAAGCGCGTGATCACGGCCGGCAAGGGGGTGATGCCCGCGTACGCAATGCTGACCGCCGATCAGCGAGCCGGGCTCGTTGCGTTCCTCCTCGGCGACCCGCCGAAGCCGTCGAAGCCAACGGACGACCCGCCCGACCTCTCGGTCCCGTACACCCACACCGGCTACAACCGCTTCTTCGACAAGAACGGCTACCCGGCGGTGAAGCCTCCGTGGGGCACGCTCAACGCCATCGACCTCCAGGCGGGCGAGATCCGCTGGACCCGGCCCCTCGGGGAGCGGCCGGAGCTCACCGCTCGCGGTCTGCCGCTCACCGGCACCGAGAACTACGGCGGTCCGGTGGCCACCGCGGGCG
>JBKPBQ010000103.1:0-7899 GCA_046726955.1 Acidobacteriota bacterium | reverse complement strand
GCGACCGAGGGTACGCCCGGGCACGGAGGTAGATCCGATGACGAAGAGACTCGTTCTGGGCGCGCTCGTCGCGTTCGGGGTGAACGCGGCCGCTTTCGCCGCTCCCCAGTCCACGGCGGCGGCCCAGGCCACACCGGCGGCGAAGGCCGCGGCGCCCAGCCAGGCCGACGTCGACAAGCTGGTCGAGATCATGCGCAAGGACGTGCGGGCGCAGAAGGCCGACATCGTCTCCAAGACGCTCGGGCTGGACGCGACGCAGGCCGCGGCGTTCTGGCCCGTCTACAAGCAGTACGAGACGGAGAGGGCCACGGTCAACGACGAGCGCGTGGCGATCATCCAGGACTTCGCGGAGCACTACGACTCGATGAACGACGCGAAGGCCAAGGGGCTGATCACGCGTTTCCAGACGATGGAGGAGAAGCTGCTCGCCGTCCAGAAGAAGTACGTGGACGAGTTCCAGAAAGTGCTTCCCGCGAAGACGGTGGGCCGCTTCTTCCAGATCGACCGCCGCGTGAACATGCTCATCGACCTCGAGCTGTCCTCCCAGATTCCGCTCGTGAGCCAGTAAGGAGACTCGCATGCTGAAGAAGATCGTCGTGGCGGGCGCGCTCGTGCTCGGAGCGGGCGCCGCCGCCTTTGCCCAGGACGTCACCGTCGATTTCGACAAGGACGCCAATTTCTCCACGATCAAGACCTTCTCCGCGAAGATCGGGACCGGCTGGGGCAACCCCATCACCGAGAAGCGCGTTCTCAACGAGATCGAGTCGAGCCTGGAGGAGAAGGGCTGGAAGAAGGCGGCCGACGAGAAGAGCGCGGACGCCGTCGTGGTCCTCCACGGGGCGAGCCAGATCAAGAAGGACCTCAACACCTTCTACAGCGGCGGATACGGCGGCTACGGCTGGCGCGGCTGGGGCGGAGGGATGGGCACGGCCCAGACGACCGTCTCCGAGTACAAGGTGGGGACGCTCGTGGTGGACATCTTCGACGCGAAGTCGAAGAACCTGATCTACCGCGGGACCGCCAGCGACGAGATCTCGGACAAGCCCGAGAAGAACCAGAAGAAGATGGCCAAGGCGGCGGACAAGCTCTTCAAGGACTTCCCTCCGGGATCGAAGAAGTAGCGGTCCGCCTCCGGCGGACGAGCAGGCGGCCGGTCAGGAAGACGGCCGCCTGCGTGAGCACGATGACCGCGGCGAGGGCGGCGACCTCGCGGCGGCCGAAGCTGCGCAGGGCCAGGAGCGTCGCCAGGCCCTGGTTCCGCACCGGGAACTCGACGAGGATCGCCAGGCGGTCCCTCGCGTCCGGCACCGCGAGCGAAGCCACCGCCCCCAACCCCAGTCCGCACGCCGTGAAGGCGGCCGCCGCGCCCAGGGCGCCCGGCCACGTGTCGCGCAGGAACTCGGCCTGGTCGGCCACGATGAGGCCGACGATCGAGAAGATCGCGGTCAGGCACAGCCGCTCGAGTGCCACACCCGCCCGCGTCCAGACGGCGGGGAAGCGGCGGCGGACCGCGAGACCGAGAGCCGCGGGGGCCAGGATCACGAGAGCGATCTCGCTCAGCAGGCGTCCGGCCGGCACCGTCACCCAGCTGCCCTCTCCGGCGAGGAGCGACATGCCGACCATGAAGCCCACCGGGAGCGTGAGGAAGGCCGCGGCGTTGCTCGCGGCCGTGAGCGTCACGGAGAGCGCGACGTTGCCACCGACGAGCAGCGTGTAGGCGTTCGACCCCGTTCCCGCGGGGCAGGCCGCGGCGAGCACGAGGCCGAAGGCGAGCGGCTCGGGGAGCGAGAGCGCGCGGGCGACGCCGACCGCGACCACGGGCAGCAGCAGGGCCTGCGCGATCGTCAGGGCCGCCACGAGCGCCGGCCGCTCCAGCGCGCGCCGGAGGTCGTCGGGAGTGAGGCCGAGCCCGACGACGAACATCAGGAAGACGACGAGGACGGGGACGATGACGTTCAGGGGCAGCATCAGGGGAGCGGTCCGCGCGTCACTTGCAGATCGCGGCGAGCTCCGCCGCGGGGTGCTCGAGCGACGACGACGAGGAGAGCCCGCGCGACTCCAATACCTGCTCGAGGAACGACCGCCCGCCTTCGAAGGGCAGGCCCGGGTCCTCGGCGTAGATCGGGTCCTTCTGCGCCTCCTCCAGCGTGACGAGCTCGAACCCGCGCTTCTCGAGGAGCTCGAGGAGACGCGGCAGCATCGGCACCTGGAGCGATCCCACGTGCAGCAGCATCACGTGGCTTATCTCCCGTCCGTAGAGCTGCCGGGCGTCCTGTCGGCCCTTCCGGATCCAGGCGTCGGCCTCGTCGAGCCAGCTCTCCTTCAGCCACTCGACGCCCTTCGTGTCCTTCTTCTCCGCGCAGCGCACGTACGGCGTGTTGTAGGCCCAGTCCCAGAAGTCGAGCGTGACCTGCGCGACACGGTACCCGCGTTCCTTCAGGAGGGCCTGCACGCCGCGCCGCCGCTCGAGTGTGTTGCCCTCTCGGAGGTAGGGGTAGCGGAACCACCGCCAGCCGGTGTCTCCCATGAGCTCGCGCAGCACCGGCTCGTTGGCGGCCACGTCGTCGCCGAAGGCGGCGACGGTGTTGGTGTCGAGGTCCATGTGCGAGAACGAGTGGTTGGCGAGCGGATGGCCGGCGGCGCGCCAGAGGGCGAGGAACTCCTTCGCCTCGGGCGTGTCCGCGTTCTTCGCGTTGACGAACCCGTAGGTGGGCGGCGCCTTGGCCGCGGCGAGGGCGGCGAGGATCGCCCGCGCGACGTCGGGGCGCTTCGTCCCGGGCGGCAGCGGTCCGTGGACGGGCAGGTCGTCGAACGTGAGCGCGACCTTCGTACGGGCCGGCGCCTCGCGGAAGTAGCGCTCGGCGAAGGCGAGGAACGTCGGCCAGTTCGGGCCCGCGGTGTGGCCGCTCGCGTGCTGCCGGAAGGCGACGTCGCCGTCCACGAGTCCGGTCTCGATCGGTGGGAACTCGGCCGTGCCCATGTCCTTCGCCCCGAGGAGGCGGTACACGGGGCCGGCGAGCGCGGCCGCGAGGAACATGCCTCGCGGGTCCGTCCAGCCGTCGCCGTCCACGGCGCCGCTGCTGATGAAAACGGGACGCGGCGCGCACAGCGCCACGAGCTCGTGCGCATCCACCGGCAGGTCGTTCGCGGTGAGCGGACCCGCGTACTTGAGGTAGTTGCCCGCCATCCAGTGGTACCCGCCCGACATGGCCACGTTCTCCACGAGCTCGCCGAACGTCCGGCGCAGGATCTTCGCACCGCCCTCGCCGGACGAGCTGACGAACGCGACTGCGAAGCGCGGGTCGTCGGCCATGGCCAGGAGCGTCGCCTTGCCGTAACGTGAATGCCCCTGAAGGGCGACGCGCCGTGCGTCCACGGCCGCGTCCGTCTCGAGGTAGTCGAGCAGGCGGCTCGCCCCCCAGCCCCAGGCCCGCAGCGCCCCCCAGTCGTCGAGCGAGCGCGGCTGCCCCCGGTTGACGAGGCCGATGATTCCCTTGGTGAGACCCGCCCCGTCGTCGGCCTGGACGCTCGTGGAGACGAGCGTCGCGTAGCCCCAGCCGCGCGCCACGACCTGCTCCTGCCAGGTCGGTCCGGGCGGGGGAGTTGGCGCTCCCGGCCGCGGGCCGGTGGCGAGCTGCATGACGACCGGAACCGGCGCCGTGGCGCGGGCGGGTGTCGTGAGCGTCGCCTGGATCTCGACCGTGATCGACGGGCAGGCCGAGTTGTCCACGCGGCCGACCAGGGTTTTCGTGGTCACGGGGACCCCGGCCAGCGTCTCCGTCTTCGTGGCCGTCACCTCCCAGCGCACCCTGGGCGTGGCCTTCGGCACCCTGCCGTAGACCTCGCGGTCGAAGTCCTCGACGATCTCGGGCCGCCGCTTCTCCCACCAGTCGCGCGCGGTCTCGACCCGTCGGCCGCTCTTCAGGGTGAGGACGTCGGGGAGCGGCGGGTAGGGCCGGACCTTCGCTTCGTCGTAGTTGGCGGCGTTGGGGGCGTCCGGGTGACGTCCGTCGGCGCCGGGCCGCAGCGACGCGATGCCAAGAAGGTCCAGCGTCCTCCGGTGGTCCTGCTCCGTCGTCAGCTTGACGGGAGGGGCCGGCATCTCGGCGCGCACCCCGCGGTCGTGGAGCGGGACGAGCAGCGCGAGCGCGATCGGAGCGCGCCAAAAGAGTCGTCGTGACCGGGGCAGAGGGCTCCTCGCGACCGAAGCGACCGCGTCAGGATATGCGAGCGAACGTCGCCGGTCCAGGGAGGCGGGCTACTCTGCCTCCGCGATCTTCCGTTCGAGCACCTGCGAGTGGCGGAAGCCTTCGAGCCGCAGAAAGTGGTCGGCGGCGTCCACGAGCGCCTCCATGGGCACGAGGCCGACGATCTCGCTGCCCACGACGTTCACGCCGTAGCGGGCGGCCTCGGAGCGGACGGTCTCGAAGACGCGGTGGAGCGGCGTCTTCTTGAAGTCCGTCATGTTGATCGAGACCTGGGCGATCCCGCGCTCCTGGAGCATCACGCCCATCGCCTTGGCGAAGCGGTAGCCGCCGCTGCTGTGGCGGATGGCCTTGGCGATGCGCTTGGCGATCTCGAGGTCGGGCGTGCCGAGGTTGATGTTGTAGGCGATGAGGGGCATTCGCGCCCCTATGACGCTCGCGCCCGCCGAAGGATGGGGCAGGGCGGGGCCGAAGTCCGGCGCCCACTGGGTGGCTTCCGCCATCTTCTGGGCGAGGCCCTCGAACTCGCCGCGGCGGATGTCCTCGAGGTTCCTCCGGTGGGGGGCGCTCGCCGCGTCCTCATACAAGAAGATGGGGACGGAGAAGCGCTCGGCCACTGTCTTTCCGACCTCGCGGGCGAGGGCCACGCAGTCGGCGGTGGTCACCCCCTCGATAGGGATGAAGGGGACGACGTCCACCGCCCCCAGCCGGGGGTGCTCGCCCTGGTGGGTCCGGAGGTCGATCCGCGCCGTGGCGACCGCGAAGAGCTCGGGTATGGCCGCCCGCAGCGCGGCCGCGTCGCCGACCAGGGTGAGGACGCTCCGGTTGTGGTCCTTGTCGGACTGCACGTCGAGGATCCGCACGCCGGGGGTCCGCTTCAGGGCGGCGACGGCCTCCTCGACGACCTCGGGCCGACGGCCTTCGCTGATGTTGGGCACGCACTCGATGACTTGCGGCATGGCTCTTACTACCACTTTTCCTGGTTGAAAGCCCGGAGGGCTTTTCCCATAATGAGGGCCTAACGGAGGGCTGGCCACAGGAATGGAATCGGAGACGGACCACACCGAGCGGCTCCTGGAACGCGCGACCAGGCTCCTTCGGCGAGGCCGTCCCCACGAAGCGGCCCTCGCCTTCGGACGCATCCTCCTCCGCGACCCCGCCCACACCGCCGCGCGCGACGGACACGAGCGCGCCGAGGCCGCTCTGGCCGAGCGCGAGCGGGCCGCGCGCGAGACCCTCGACCGGGCGAGCGAGGCCCTGGCCGCGGGCGACGCCCACGAGGCGCGCGAGCTCATCCGGCACGCGCTGCGCGACGGGGCCGACCCGGAGCGCGCCCACCAGCTGCTCGACCGCCTGGACGGCCGAACCGGACGAATCCGCGAGGCCGCGAGCACGGGCGTCGCCTTCGTGGGCGAGGCCCCGGCGCGCCGCCGCTCCGTCTCCTGGTCGCGCCCAGTGCTCGCGGGCCTGTGGGTGGGGATACTCGCCCTTGCCGCGGCCTCGGTCGCGGGGAGCTTCGACCACTTCGTCGGCCGCCTCGCGGGTCCTCCCGTCCCCGCCGCTCGTTCGGCGGGAGGAGCCCGGTGAGCTGCCCCGCCTGCGGAGAGGCGCTGGCCCAAGCCCGCGAACGATGTCCCGCCTGCGGCGCCCTCCTGTCGCCGCCGGCGGAAGGATCGCTCGCCCCGCTCCCTTCGGCCGTCACCCCTCCCGCGCGCGGCGGCGCGCCGCGTGAGCTCGCGGGAATGAAGAAGCGCGAGCGGACGTGGCAGGACGAGGTCAAGGACCGGGTGCGCAGCCGTCGGCAGAACCGGTCCGGCGGGGCCGAGCTGCCGCTATTTGCGGAGGAGCCGGCGTCTCCGGCGCCCTCGTCCCCGCCCGAGCCCGCTCGCGACGAGAGCCCGACCCCCGAGCCGGCGCCGCGCGAGACCGAAGCGCCGGTCGTCTCGCCGCGCGGGCGCGACTTCGAGCGCCAGGACCGCTTCGAGGGCGATGAACGCACTCCCCGCGTCGCGGAGGCTCGCCTTTTCGCGCCGACCGAGGGGGATCTCCAGGACCTGCCGCTGCGTCCGCCGGAGCCCTCGGCCGAGGCCGAGCCGGCCGAGGAGCCCGTGCCCGAAAGGCCCGCTCCCGTCGCCCCGCGGGTGGAAGCGCGGCCCGCGCTCGACGACGAGCTGACGGCCGAGGAGGAATCGCCGCGCGCCGAGGACGAGTGGGAGCTGCCCTCGCAGCCGAAGGAGCCCCGCCCAGTCGAGCGACCAGCGCTTCCGCAGGAGCGCCTCCAGGCCGCGGCCGTGGACCTGGCGCTCCTCGCCACCGTGTGGACGGTCGTCGTCTACTTCGCGAGCCGCGCCGCCCACGTCTCGCTGGGTGCGCTCCGGCCGAGCTGGCCCTGGCTGCTCGGCTACCTCGCCTTCCTCGGGCTCGTGTACGCGAGCTACTTCACGGGCACCACCGGCCAGACGCTGGGCAAGATGGTCACCGGGCTGCGCGTGCTGCAGGCGTCGAGCCGCCCCCCGGGCTACCTGCGCGCGTTCCTGCGCGCGGGCGTGGGGGCGCTGGGCATCTTGGTGGTGGGTCTGGGGCAGCTCCCGATGCTGTTCGACCCCGCCCGCCGCGCCCTCCACGACCGGCTTTTCGGGACGCGCGTCGTCAAGCACTGAGCGCCCCGGCCCTCCTCGACCTCCAGGGCCACCGGGGCGCGCGCGGCCTCGCCCCCGAGAACACGCTTGCCGGCTTCGCGTGCGCTTTCGGCATCGGGGTTACGAGCGTCGAGCTCGACGTGGGCCTCACCCGGGACGGCGTAGTGATCGTGGGCCACGACCCCTGCCTCAATCCCGACATCGTTCGCGGTCCCGACGGCCGCTGGCTCGATCCGCCCATGCCGTGCGTCCGGTCGCTCACCTTCGAGGAGCTCCAGCGCTTCGACGTCGGCCGCCTCCGTCCCGGATCCGCGTACGCGGCGAGCTTCCCCGACCAGGCGCCGCGCGACGGCGAGCGCATGCCCCGGCTCGCCGATGTCTACGCGCTGGCCGCGCGGGCGCAGAATCGCGACGTGCGGTTCAACGTGGAGGTCAAGAGCGACCTCGGCTCGGCGGGGTCCACCGCGGCGCCGCAGACGCTGGCCGACGCGGCAGTGAAGGTCGTGCGCGAAGCCCGCGCGGAAGCCCGAACGACCCTCCAGTCGTTCGACTGGCGTGTCGTGGCCCGCGTCCTCGAAGTCGCCCCGGAGATCCGGACGTCGTGCCTCACGAGCGAGCGGCCCGACGACGACACGGTCGACGCGGCCCGTCCCGGCCCCAAGCCGTGGCTCGCGGGCCTCGATCCCTCGGCGCACGGCGGATCCGCCCCGCGGCTCGTCGTAGCGATGGGCGTCCGCACGTGGTCGCCGCATTACCTCGATCTCACGCCCGAACGAATGGCGGAAGCACGTGCGCGCGGCCTCGCCGTCGTGGTATGGACGGTGAACGATCCTTCGGAAATGGCGCGTCTCATCGACCTCGGCGTGGACGCGATCATCAGCGACCGTCCCGACCGGCTGCGAGCGCTCATGATCGCGCGCGGGATGGAGGTCCCGGCGCCGACGCCTGTCGCGGTCTAGCCCGGCCATGGACTCGGTCACGCTCGACGGCGTCCTCGGCGAGCTGGCGCCGTCCCTCGTCGGGCGGCACCTGTCGCGTCCGCGGCTCGTGGGCGC
>JBKPBQ010000102.1:0-4510 GCA_046726955.1 Acidobacteriota bacterium | reverse complement strand
CCTTGATGCCCTTGGCGCCGAAGCGCAGCGCCGCATCGACCGCCTTGCGCATCGCGCGCCGGAACGCGATCCGCTTCTCGAGCTGCAGCGCCACCGACTCCGCCACCAGCTGGGCGTCCAGCTCGGGCTTCAGGATCTCCTGGATGTTGATGAAGACCTCCTTGCCGGTCTTCTTCTGGATCTCCTGCTTGAGCTTGTCGACCTCCTGCCCCTTCCGGCCGATGATGATCCCGGGGCGCGACGTGTAGATGCTGATCTTGAGCTTGTTGGCCGCCCGCTCGATCTCCACGCGGCTCACCCCCGCGTGGGAGAAGCGCTTCTTCAGGTCCTTCTTGAGGGCAATGTCCTCGTGGAGGAGGTTCGCGTACTCCTTCTCGGCGTACCACCGGCTCCGCCACGTCTTGATGTAACCGAGTCGGAACCCGGTGGGATGGACTTTCTGACCCATCGACTAGCTCTCCTTCTCCACGACCGCGACCGTGATGTGCGTCGTCCGCTTGAGCACCTGGTAGGCCCGGCCCATGGGGGCGGGGCGCACGCGCTTCTGCGTGGGACCCTGGTTCGCGAAGCACGCGCTCACCACGAGGTCCTCCTCGTCCAGCCGGCGCTTCTGGTTCTTGTCCGCCACGTGCACCGCGTTCGCGATCGCGGAGCGCAGCGTCTTCTCGATGTCCCGGGCCACCGCGCGCTTCGTGAAGCGGAGGATCGACAGGGCGTCTGCCGCCTTCTTGCCGCGGATGAGGTCGAGCACGAGCCCCGCCTTCTGGGCCGAGGTCCGCACGTACTTGGAAGTCGCCTTCACTTCGAGACTGGCCATCGTCGGCTCCCTAGCTCTTCCCCGCGGGGGCGGCAGGGGGGGCGCCCGCTCCCGGACCCCCGGCGCCCGGCGCTCCCGGACCGCCCGCGACCTTCGCCACTTTCTCCACGCGCGAGGAGTGGCCCTTGAACTGCCGGGTCGGCGAGAACTCGCCGAGCTTGTGCCCGACCATGTTCTCCGTGATGTACACGGGGATGAACTTCCGGCCGTTGTAGACGGCCAGGGTGTGGCCCACCATCTCGGGGAACACGGTGGAGCGACGCGACCAGGTCTTTATGACCTTGCGGTCGTTGGCCGCGTTCATGGCCTCCACCTTCTTGATGAGGTGCTCGTCGACGAACGGCCCCTTCTTGTGCGATCGTGCCATGGCTACTTGCGCCTCTTGATGATGAAGCCCTGCGTCCGCTTGTTGTTGCGGGTCTTGGCTCCCTTGGTGGGCTTGCCCCAGGGCGTCACCGGGTGGCGGCCGCCCGAGGTCTTGCCCTCGCCGCCGCCGTGCGGATGGTCCACCGGGTTCATGGAGACGCCGCGGTTGTGCGAGCGCCGGCCCAGCCAGCGCTTGCGGCCGGCCTTCCCGTAGGACACGTTCTTGTGGTCGAGGTTCCCCACCTGGCCGATGGTGGCCGTGCACTCCACGTGCACCTTGCGCACCTCGCCCGAGGGGAGCTTGATCTGGACGTAGTCGGATTCCTTGGCCACGAGCTGGGCCGCGCCGCCTGCGCTGCGCACCATCTGCCCGCCCTTGCCGTGGCGCAGCTCGATGTTGTGGATCATCGTCCCCGCGGGGATCAGCTTCAGGGGCAGGCTGTTGCCGGGGAGGATGTCCGCGCTCTCTCCCGCGACGACCGTCTGCCCCACGTGGAGCCCCTCGGGAGCGAGGATGTAGCGCTTCTCGCCGTCCACGTAGTGGAGGAGGGCGAGGCGCGCCGAGCGGTTCGGGTCGTACTCGATGGCCGCGACCTTCGCGGGCACGTTCTGCTTGTCGCGCTTGAAGTCCACGATCCGGTAGCGGCGCTTGTGGCCGCCTCCCCGGAACCAGGTGGAGATGCGCCCGCGGCTGTTGCGGCCGCCCGTGCGCTTCTTGGCCTCGGTGAGCGCCTTCTCCGGCTCCGCCTTCGTGATCTCGTCGAAGGTGAGCGCGGTCATGAAGCGCCGGCCCGGCGAGGTGGGGTTGAACTGCTTCAGTGCCATCTTTGTCCTCAGGCCTGCTCGAAGAACTCGATCATCTTTTCGTCCTTCTTCAGGACGACGTAGGCCTTCTTCCAGTCCGGCCGCTGGCCCGCGTAGCGGCCCTGCCGCTTCACCTTGCCGTGCACGTTGCTCACGCGGACGGCCGCGACCTTCGTGGAGAAGAGCTGCTCCACCGCCTTCTTGATCTCGGGCTTGGTGGCGTCCCGGTGGACCTCGAAGCAGAGCGTGTGCTGCCCCTCCTTGAGGAGGGTCGACTTCTCGGTGATGAGCGGCCGGCGGATGACTTCGTAGAGATTCTTCATGCTCTTCGGTCGCCTACGGGGTGAGGCGCTCCTCCAGCTTGTCCAGCGCCTCCTGCGAGACGAGCAGGTGCCGGCAGTCGAGAACGTCGTAGGCGGTGAGGTGCGTGTCGGCCACCACCTTGAGGTTCGGGATGTTCCGTCCGGAGAGCACGAGCGCGTCGGTGGGCTGGTGCTCCACGAGCACGGCCTTGCCGGAGACGCCGAGCTTGTCGAGGATGCCCTTGAGCGTCTTCGTCTTCGGCACATCGATCGGGAAGGCCTCGACGACCACGATCGCGCCCTCGTTCGCGCGCTGGGAGAGCGCGGAGCGCAGCGCCTGGGTCCGCGCCTTCTTCGGCATCGGGTAGGAGTAGTCGCGGGGCTGGGGCCCGAAGACCGTGCCGCCGTGGCGCCACAGCGGGTTCCGGGTCTCGCCCACGCGGGCCCGGCCGGTGCCCTTCTGCCGCCAGGGCTTCTTGCCCGAGCCGGAGACGAGCGCGCGGTTCTTCGTCATGTGCGTGCCGCGGCGCGCTCCCGCGCGGTACTGCTTCACCGCCTCGTAGAGCAGGTGCTCGTTCACCTTCGTCCCGAAGACCTCGGGAGAGAGCTTGAGCTCGCGAACTTTCTTGTTGTCGGCGCTCACGACGTTCACCGTGGAGGGGTCGGCCGGCGGAGCCGGCTTCTCGGCCGGCTTCTTCTCCGCCGGCTTCTCCGCCTTCTGGGCCTTCGGAGCGGCCTTCTTGGCGGCCGGCGCGGGAGCCGCGGCTTCCGCCTTCTTCGCCCGCGGCTTTTCCGCCTTCTCCGCCTTCGCGGCCGGCGCCTTCGCCTTCTTCTCGGCCATCGCTAAGCCCTCTTCCGGATCACGACGTATCCGCCGCTCGCGCCGGGGACCGCCCCCCGCACGACCAGCACGTTGTTGCCCGCGTCCACGCGCACCACCTCGAGGTTGCGCACGGTCACGCGGTCGGAACCCATGTGCCCGCCCGCGCGCATCCCCTTGAGCACGCGCGACGGGAAAGCGGAGGCGCCGATCGAGCCGGGGGCGCGGTGGAACATCGAGCCGTGGGTGGCGGCGCCCCCGCGGAAGTGGTGGCGCTTCACGACGCCCTGGAACCCCTTGCCCTTGCTGATGCCCGTGACGTGGACGCTCTCGCCGGGGGCGAAGAGGTCGACGGAGACCTTGTCCCCGACCTTCACCTCGGCGCCGTCCTCCACCTGGAACTCGCGGAGCACGCGGCAGGGCGGCAGCCCCGCCTTGTCGTAGTGGCCCTTCATGGCCTTGGTGACGCGCTTCGTCTTGCGCGCCTCCACGAGGCCCATCTGGACCGCGGAGTAGCCGTCCTTGTCCTTCGACTTGCGCTGCACGACGACACAGGGCCCCGCCTGGAGGACGGTGGCGGGGATGGCCCGCCCGTCCTCGGCGTAGACCTGGGTCATGCCGATCTTCTTGCCGATGATTCCCTTGACTGACATCGCTTTCTTTCTCTCGAGGTCCGCGTCCCTTCTCGGGGTCGCCGTCTGGCGTCGCCCCTCGGGACCAACCTCAGCGCTTTACTTCGCGTGCTCCTTGCCGAAAGCCTTGATCTCGACGTCCACACCCGCGGGCAGGTCCAGCTTCATGAGCGCGTCCACGGTCTGCGGAGTAGGCTCGAAGATGTCGAGGAGCCGCCGGTGCGTGCGGATCTCGAACTGCTCGCGGCTCTTCTTGTCGACGTGGGGCGAGCGGTTCACCGTCCAGCGGTTCTTGAGCGTGGGAAGGGGGATGGGCCCCGCCACCCGCGCGCCCGTCCGCTTCGCGGTGTCTACGATCTCGCCGGTCGACTGGTCGAGGATCCGGTAGTCGTACGCCTTCAGCCGGATCCGGATCTTCTCGTTGAGCATCATCTTCGAAACCCTGCCGTTCCTACTCGACGATCTCGGCGACGGTGCCCGCGCCCACGGTGCGGCCACCCTCCCGGATCGCGAAGCGCAGCCCCTTCTCCATAGCGATCGGCATGATCAGCTCGACCGAGATCGACGTGTTGTCTCCCGGCATCACCATCTCCACACCCTCGGGCAGGTGCGCCACTCCCGTCACGTCCGTCGTCCGGAAGTAGAACTGCGGCCGGTAGCCCGTGAAGAAAGGCGTGTGGCGTCCGCCCTCCTCCTTCGACAGCACGTACACCTCGCCCTTGAACTTCGTGTGCGGCGTGATCGATCCCGGCTTCGCCAGCACCATCCC
>JBKPBQ010000101.1:0-4486 GCA_046726955.1 Acidobacteriota bacterium | reverse complement strand
CCACGTGAGCGCCTTCCGCGGCGAAGGATGCCGTCCGCTCGCGGCTTCTGTTGTAGACCGTGAGCGGGAAGCCGGCGCCGAGGAGACGGCGGGCCATGCCCGAGCCCATCAGGCCCAGGCCGATGAGTGCGACGCGTGTGTCTGGCATGATCCTTATTCCTACAGCGGTTCGACCTCGACGAGGGTGTCGGCCGCGCGGGAGACGCTCACGGGGTTGCGCAGCGGCCGACCGAAGCCTTCGAAGCCGATCTCGATCACGTCGCCGTCGACGATCTCGACGTTCTCTCCGAAGCTCAGGGCGTAGGCCCCGAAGAAGTGCACGTGGACGTCGCCCGGTCGGCGGTGGGCCTCGAACTTGAAGTGATGGTGCTCGATGTTCCGCAGGCTGTGGCACATCTCCGCCTCTCCGGTGCGCAGCTCCTTGGCCCAGACGACGCTGCCCGCGCGCGAGAGCGACACGCGGCCGGGAACCGACTGGAAGGACGGGTCGAGGACGAGCTCGGGGCCGAGGGCGCAGGTGCGCAGCTTGGACCCCGCGAGGTAGAGGTAGCTCTTCCGCTCGAAGCGGTGGTCGGAGAACTCGTTGCCCACGGCCATTCCCACCCGGCGCGGGCGGCCCTGGGCGTCGACGAGGTAGACGCCGGCGATCTCGGCCTCCTCGCCGCCGTCTTCGGCGTAGGGCGGCACCCGAAGCAGCTCGCCGTGCGCGCGCAGGATGGTGCCGGGGCCCTTGTAGAACCACTCGGGAGCGACGCCGATGCGGCCGGGCTCGGGCCGGCCTCCCTCGAGACCCCAGCGGAACATCCGCATGCTGTCGGTCAGCTCTTCGGGAGCGGTCGTGTGCATCGCTTGCCGGTCGCGCGCGCTTCCGAGGTGCGTGAGCCCGGTCCCCGAAACCAGGCAGCGCGCGGGCTCCGTGGGGTGATCGACCGGCGTCAGGAGCCGCCACGACGACTTGCCGCCATGGACGGGCTCGTAGTCGAGCCACTCCGCGCCGACCTTCTCCCCCAGGACCGCCTGAAGCGTCTCGCCCGAGGCGAGCGCGGCCTGGGCCAGCTCGTACACGGAGGCGACGTCGTCGAGAAGCCGGAGCCGCGGCTCCTCGACGAGGGCGACGCGCCGCTCCCGGTCGTTCCGGACCTGGACGAGGCGGGTCATGCGGGAGCCGAAGCCAGCGGGGCGATGCGCGGGATCGCGAGGCAGATGACGGCGAAGGCCACGACGTGGAACGACCCGGCGAGCGCGAACACGAGGCCGTAGCCGTACCCGTGGTCGAGGAGATAGCCCACGGCCTGGCCGAAGACGACGCCGCCCATGGCTCCGCCGCAGCCGACGAGGCCGGCGACGGCGCCCACGGAGGCGCGCGGGAAGATGTCGGCGGGGAGGACCATCACGAGTGTCGACCACGACTGCTGGCCGAAGTAGGCGACGCTGAAGAGCGCGATCGCCCAGCCCACGGAGACCCTGGGCACGAAGAGCACGAGCGGCATCACGATCGCGCTCAGCCCGAGTGCTATCTTGCGCGCCCGGTCGAGCGGCATCTGCTGCCGGACGAGCCGGCTCGAGAGCCAACCCCCGCAGAGGCAGCCGAGGCCGGCGGCGAGCGGCGGGATCCAGGCGAATGTCCCCACGGCCTTGATGTCGAAGCCCCTTGCATCATAGAGGTACTTCGGCAGCCAGAACAGGTAGAAGTACCAGGCGGCGTCGCTCAGGAACTTCGCGATCACGACGCCCCAGGTCTGGCGGAAGCGGAGCAGGTCGAGCCACCGCAGGCCCGCCTCCGTGTCAGGGTTGGCGACGAGCGCCGATTCGATCTGCTTCCTCTCGACCTCGCCGAGCTTCGGGTGGCGGTCGGGCGGGAAGTACTCGCGGTGCCAGAAGAGCGTCCAGAGAAGGCCGAGCGCGCCCGTGAGGGTGAACACCCACCGCCAATCGGCCGCCTCCAGCACGAGGGCGATGAGCGGGGGAGCGACCACCATCCCCACGGCGGTGCCGGCGTTGATGATCCCCATCGCGGTGGAGCGCTCGTGCACCGGGAACCACTCCGCGACCACGCGCGTGGCGGCGGGGAAGCCGCCGCCCTCGCCCGCGCCCAGGAGCGCGCGGCTGAGCGCGAGCGTCGAGACGCTCACCGCCAGGCCGTGGCTCGCACAGGCGAGAGACCAGAACAGCATGATGACCGTGAAGCCGCGGCGGGTGCCGAGCACGTCCATCAGCTTCCCGCCGCCCGCGTACATGACGGCGTAGGTGAGGAGGAACGCCGACTGCAACGCCGAGAACTGCTCGTTCGTGACGGGGATGTCGCGGCCGATGGCCTTGATGGCCACGGGTAGCGCCTGGCGGTCCAGGTAGCTGATGGCGATCGCCATCGCGACGAGGACGGCGATCGGCCAGCGGATCATCGGGAAGCGGGTCTCACCACTCGAGCACCACCAGGGAGACCGCCTGGCGGGGGAGCGCGAACGCGAGCGACGCCTTCCCCGACTGTATCTTCACCGTCGCCGGCGCTTCGAGGGCGGTGAGCCGGCTCGCGGCCTGGAGCTCCTTGTACTGGTCCGCGTTCGGCGCGATCGGCGCGCCCATGCGCTTCCAGGCCGCGTAGGCGTTGCTGTGGCCGTCGTCGATGCGGAAGTGCGTGACGCGGGCCTCGCCGCTCGAGAGCGGCAGCCCTCCGATGCTCATCTCGACGGCAGCGTCGGGACCGGGCACGTCGTCGTCGTGGTAGTGCCAGAGGACGACGCTGAGCGTGCGTCCCTCGAGGCTCGCCAGCGCCGAGACGTCGGGCGCGCCGCGCACGCCGTCCTTCACGATCGACTCGAGAGGGACCTCGCTCGAGCTCTTCACCGCCACGCGGCGGCCTCCCATCTTGCCGAACATGCGGAAGACGTTGAGGACGGGGAGGTCGATGCCGTTCGTGGCGAGGGCCCGGAACCCGGCGAAGTACGGCTGGTCCTCGAACTCGAAGGCCCAGGTCAGGGCACCTTCGAGGTTGACGCCGTGCTTCTCCGCGAGGTCGTGCTTGCGGGCGAAGCTCGCCGCGGTGTAGCTCGAGTACATCGTCCCGTTGCGGTAGCCGAGCTGCGGCCCCTGGCAGGCGGCGCAGCCCTCGGGGTCGGACTCGCCGATCACGATCGGCTTCTGCTTGAGCTCCGGGAACGAAGCGACGATCGCCATCGCCCCGTCGATCGTCTGCAGGTGGCGCGCGATCCCCATCTGCACGTGGCCGTCCACGTACGTGGGCTGGCCCTTGGCGTGGAAGGCGACGAAGTCGAGGGGCGTGCCCCGGGCACCCGTCGCGTGATTGGTCCCGCGCAGGCAGTGCTCGAGGAAGTCGCGCAGGAACTGCCCGCCGCCGCCCGCGGTGTCCGGCCCTCCGACGCGCGCCGTGGGCAGCGCACGGCGCACTGCGTCGACGGCGAAGTCGTGCAGCTTCCGGAACTCCTCGGGCGTGCCCTGCCAGTAGGCGATGTTGGGCTCGTTCCAGACCTCCCAGTACCAGCGCTCCACCTCCGCGCGGCCGTATTTCTCGACGCAGTGCTTGACCCACTGGTGCACCAGCTCGGCCCACTTGCCGTAGTCCTTCGGCGGGTGGGCCCAGCCGGTGTAGACGTCGTTATAGGTCAGGCCCGGGCGCCACTCGTGCTGGTAGGGCTCCGGCTTCACGGACAGGGCCTGGGGCATGAAGCCGATCTGCGCGTACGGCTTGAGCCCGCGCTGCAGGTACGTGTCGAAGATGCGGTCCACGATCGTCCAGTCGTAGACCGGCCGGCCCTGCGCGTCCTCGGTGTAGGCGTTCGTGCTGCCCCACTTGAGGGCGGGCGTTCCGTCGCCGGTCGTGAGGAGGTTGTGGGCGCGGAAGTAGACCTGGGGCGTCCCGAGCTTGCCCAGATTGGCGAGGAGCTTCCGGCCGTCCTTCATGTAGGCGTAGTTCGGCTCGTCCGCGCCGAAGAACCGCCAGATCGGATGCAGGTCGCCCCGGCTCGTGGACGCGTCCACCGCGATCGATACCGGGAACGCCTCGCCCGCGGCGGAGACGACGCTCGGCCCGGGTCGCACGACGACGGCGAGCGCCACGGCCGTCAGGAGAAGACGGCGCGCGCTCACGAGGAGGCGAGCGGGGTCGGCGAGGTGGATCCGCAACGGGGAAGTGGACCTGGAGCTGGGCGTTTCGTGAGCGTGACATATCATATGACCATTGATCCGGGCAAAGCTCACTCGCAGGGAGTTCGGAGCCGTTGTCGCCGCCTCGTCCCTGGCCGCCCAGGCGCGTGCGAGCGGTCGAGAGGAGCCGCGACGCGAGCGCGCGGCGGCCATCGCGGCGCGGCCGTTTCCGCTGCGCCAGGTCCGCCTGCTGAGCAGCAGCTACTACACGCTCCAGGACCGCAACCGCTCGTACCTGCACACACTCGACGCCGACCGTCTCCTCCACACCTTCCGGCTCACCGCCGGCCTGCCTTCGAAGGCGACGCAGCTCGGCGGATGGGAG
>JBKPBQ010000100.1:0-9756 GCA_046726955.1 Acidobacteriota bacterium | reverse complement strand
GCGCGGTAGCGGCGCGCGGCCCTAGGCTTGTTTCCTTCGTACCCATTCCGGAATGGGTACGAACGTAACAATCGGCGTGGCTCACCGCCGCCGCAGTGGCCGCGAGACGAGAGCGCCGAGGGCGGAGAGGAATAGCCCGTTCACACCGGACGTAACCGTCGCGGAGCCAGAGCACGGCTCCCGCTCCTGGAGGTGGCCATGCGCCGACCCGCCGCGAAGCTGGCCGTCCTCGCCGTCGCCCTCGTGCTTTCTCTCGCGTCCGCGCGAGCCCACGCTCAGCCCATCGCACCGCAGGACCTCCCGCCCGAGCTGCGGCCCTGGGTACCGTGGGTGCTCGACGAGCTGAAGGACCTGGGTTGCGCGCGCGTGCAGGGCCGCGCGGTGTGCGTGTGGCCGGGACGGCTCTCGCTCGATCTCGGCACGAACGGCGGCGACTTCACGCTCGACGTCGCGGCCGATCGCGCCGCCGACGTGCGGCTGCCGGGAAGCACCGAGTGCTGGCCGCAGGACGTTCGCCTCGACGTAGCGTCCGCGCCCCTCTTCGAGCGCGAGGGGATGCCCCACGTGCGGCTCGCGGCGGGACGACACCGCCTCGCCGGCCGCTTCGCCTGGTCGCGCATGCCCGAATCGCTGGGCGTCCCCGCGGAGATCGGGCTCGTCGACCTCACGCTCGACGGCCACGCCGTGGCGCGGCCGCGCCGCGAGCAGGGCGGGCTCCTCTGGCTGCAGGCGCGAGCGGAAGCCGGCGCCGAAGGTGAGAGCCTGCGCCTCCAGGTGTTCCGGAGGATCGCCGACGGCATCCCCCTGTTCGTGGAGACGCACCTGCAGCTCGACGTGGCGGGACGCGCCCGTGAAATCACGCTTCCGGCGGCGATCCTTCCCGGCACCCGTCCTGCCGCCGTGCAAGGCGACCTCCCGGCCCGCGTCGAGGACGGCGCGCTGCGCGTGCAGGTGCGCGGCGGCCGCTACGCGGTGAGCGTGCAGGCGCAGGTCGAAGGCCGGCCCAAGGCGATCGAGCGGCCGAAGGAGGGAGGCGGCGACGCCTGGCCGGAGCGCGAAGTCTGGGTCTTCGAGGCGGACGAGCGCTTGCGGCAGGTCGAGCTCTCCGGTCCTCCGCCCATCGACCCTTCGCGCACGGAGCTGCCCGCACAGTGGCAGCGGCTGCCGGCATTCCTCGTCGACCCCGGAGGGCACCTCGCCCTCAACGAGGTCCGGCGCGGAGAGGCCGCGGCGCACCCCGACACGCTGCAGCTCGCGCGCGAGATCTGGCTCGATCCCGACGGCGGCGGAGCCAGCGTCCGCGACCGGTTCGGGGGAACATTGCGCGGCACGACGCGCCTCGATCTCCTGCCTCCGGGGACGCTCGGACGCGTCAACGTCGACGGACAGGATCAGCTCGTCACCGCCAACCCCGAGACGAAGACGGCCGGCGTCGAGCTGCGGCGGGAGACCCTGCGCCTCGAAGCGGACTCGCGTCTCCAGCTCGGCGGGCCGCTCCCCGCGGTGGGATGGACGACGGGTGTCGAGCAGCTCCAGGCGACGCTGCACCTGCCGCCGGGCTGGACCATCCTCGCCGCGAGCGGCGTCGATCGTCTCCCCGGCTCCTGGACGTCCCGCTGGACGCTCCTCTCGTTCTTCTTCGTGCTCATCGTCACGCTCGCCGTCCATCGCCTGCTGGGACGCGAGGCCGCGGCCGTGGCGCTCCTCACCCTCGTCCTCACGCACGGCGAGACGGGCGCGCCGTTCCTCGTATGGCTGAGCCTCGTGGGTGCGCTCGCGCTGCGGCGGGTTTTGCCCGCGGGCCGTCTCGCCTCGCTCGCCCGCGTCTGGTTCGTCGTGAGCGCGGCGGTCCTGCTCGTCGTGCTCGTGCCGTTCGCGCGCGACCAGCTCCGCGACGCGCTGCATCCCGCGGTGACCGTGCCTTCGCCGCCCCGCGGCCGCATGGCGGACGGATACGTCGCCGCCCCCGCACCTGCCGCCGCTGCTCCCGAAGCGAACGTGCAGATGAAGGCGCCGGCCGAGCAGGAGGCCGACCAGGGAGTCCTCGAGGAGAAGGTCCAGGTCGAGGCGCTCCGTCGCGAACCGTCGCGCCAGCTTCCCGCCGCCCCGCCGGCCTCGACGCTCGGCAAGTCCAGCCGCTACTCCTACAACCAGGCCCTCGAGCAGGACCCGAAAGCCGTCCTCCAGACGGGGCCGGGCGTCCCCTCGTGGACGTGGCGCAGCCACACGCTCCAGTGGAGCGGACCGGTCAGCCGGGAGCACACGGTGCGGCTCTTCCTCGCTTCGCCGAACCTGAATCGGCTGCTCACTCTCCTGCGCCTGGGCCTGCTCGCCGCCCTCTGCGTGGCGCTCATCACCGGCCGGCTCCCACGATTGCCGAGACGGGCGGCACCAGCCGCAGCGATGGCCGTCGCGATGGCGCTCGTCCTGCTCGCTCCGACCCGAGCGACGAGCGAGGACACCGAGCCCCGAGGGCCGAGCCCCGCGCTGCTCGAGGAGCTGAAGCGGCGGCTCGCACGGCCCGCTCCCTGCGAGCCGAGCTGCGTCACGGCCCCGAGCCTCGTGCTGCGCCTCGGCGACAACCGGCTCGACGTCGCGGCCGAGGTGCACGCGGCCGCCGACGCGACGTGGGCGCTGCCCGGGCCGCTCGCGAGCTGGGCGGCGTCCGACGTGAAGGTGGACGGCGCGCCCGCGGCCGCGCTCGCGCAGCTCACCGACGGGTTCCTGCACGTCCGCCTCTCGCGCGGCGTCCACCGCATCGAGGCCTCGGGCCCTGTCCCTCCCGGCGATTCCTTCACGCTGCAGTTCGCGCTTCCCCCGCGCCGTGCGCGGGCCGAGGCGCCGGGCTGGGAAGTGAGCGGCCTGCGCACGGACGGACCGGCGGACGCCTCGATCCTCCTCACCCGTCGGCTCGCACCGCGCGCAGGCGCGGCCCGGGGAGAGGGCCGCTACGCGCCGTGGCTGGAGGTCACGCGGACGCTGGGGTTCGGCGTCGCCTGGACGGTGGAGACGCACGTGAGGCGAGTGACGCCACCGGGAGCCCCGGTGGCCGTGCGCATCCCGCTCCTCGACGGCGAGGCCCCGACGCGCGCCAACCTCGCGGTCGAGAAAGGCGAGGTCGCGGTGAGCCTCGGCGCCGACGAGGTGGAGACCGCGTGGCAGTCGACGCTCGAGACGGCACCGAAGATGACGCTTCGCGCGCCGGAGGGGCGGCCCTGGTCCGAGGTCTGGCGCCTGCAGTGCAGCGCGATCTGGCCCTGCACGGCCGCCGGCATTTCCCCGGTCGCGCGCGTGGCCGACGGCGTCTTCACGCCCGAGTACCGGCCGTGGCCCGGCGAGTCGCTCGAGATAGCACTCAGCCATCCCGACGGCGTCGCCGGCCAGACCCTCACGCTCGACTCGGTCGTCCTCGACGCCGCTCCGGGCACGCGGCTCGAGCGGGCGCGCCTCGCGCTCACTGCGCGCAGCAGCCGCGAGCAGCCGCTCGTGCTGCGCCTGCCGAAGGACGCCGAGCTCCAGCAGGTGACGCTCGACGGCCGCGAGCGGCCCTCGCGCACCGAGGGCGGAGAGCTGCGGGTGACCGTGCCCGCGGGCGCTCACGCGATCGAGGTCCGGTGGCAGCAGCCCCGCGGGATCGGCGTGTTCTACGCGGTACCGCGCGTCGGGCTGTCGATCCCGGCCGTGAACGTCACGGAGCAGCTCACGCTCCCGCCGAACCGCTGGCTCCTCGTCACTCGCGGTCCCGCCTGGGGTCCGGCCGTCCTCTTCTGGCCGTACCTCGTGTTCGTGCTCGCCGTGTCGCTCGTTCTCGGCCGCGTCCCGCAGAGCCCGCTCACGAGCGGCCAGTGGATGCTGCTCGGCCTCGGCCTCAGCCAGCTCGAGGCGCCGGGCGCGCTCGTGGTCGTCGTCTTCGTGTTCGCGCTCGCCTGGCGCGCGAAGAGACCGCTCGCCTCCGACGGGCTGTTCGACCTCGTGCAGATCGTCCTCGCGGTGTGGGCGCTCGTGAGCCTCGGCCTGCTCTACGCCGCGATCCAGCAGGGCCTGCTCTTCGCACCGGATATGCAGGTGGCGGGCTACGGCAGCACGGATTCGGTCCTCCGCTGGTACGCGGACCGCGTGGCGGGCGAGCTGCCGGCCGCGGGGGTCGCGAGCCTGCCCCTCTGGGTCTACCGCGTGGCGATGCTCGCGTGGGCGCTCTGGCTCGCGGCGGGCCTCGTGCGCGGCGTGGGCTGGGGCTGGCGCGCGTTCGGCGAAGGCGGTCTCTGGCGGCCGCTAGCCCTCCGGAGGAAGCCGGCGACGCCGCCTCCGGCGGCTCAGTAGGGGCAGGCCCCCGAGCCGTCCTGGCAGATCCCGCCGTTGCAGGAGAACCCGGACTGGCAGGGACGCGTCGTCCCGTCGCACGCGCCCCCGAGCGGCACGCCGCCGGGCACGGTCTCGCAGGGCGCGCCCGCGAGCACGTTCGCGTTGCAGAGGCAGGCCTCGCCGGGCGCGCCGATGAAGCAGTTGCGGGGCGAGCAGGTCGTGCTCGAGCTCGAGTTCTTCTGGCCGAGCTTGTTGACGCCGTAGATCGCGCCCGCGGCTACGACGTTCGCGCCGATGATCGCCACGATGTGACCGACGCGGTCTCCGCCCGTCACGTGCTTGGGCGCCCCGCCCGCCGCTGCCCCGCCGCCCGCCGGAGCGGGGGCTTCCTTCGCCTCGGTCTCACGGCCGGCCGCGGCGGGAGACGGGGATGGAGACGGGGACGGCGCGGCGGCCGCAGACTTCGCCGCTCCCGGCCGCTCGAGACGGACCTCGCCGGACAGCCGCACGAGCGGCGTCTTGCCCTGGACGGAGAAGCCGGCGGCGAGCGCTTCGGGAGCGCCGCCTTCCTTCCAGGCCACGAGGCCCGTGAGAACGCTCCCGCCCTCGCGCGGCGAGAGATTCCACTCCAGCCCTCCGGAATCCACGAGCGTGATCGCGCCCTCCGAAAGGCGGGCCTCCGTCACGAGGTACTGCTTGCGGAGCGGCGGGCAGCCGGAGCCGGCGGCGGGAGCGATGTCGAGGAGGATCGTCCCCCCGAAGGTCGTCCCCGATTGCTTGAGGTCGAGCTTCACGGAGCCGGGGACGGCCGAGCCGTCGTAGCTGCACGAGAGCCCGGGCCAGTCGTTCGTGAGGCGGCCCCATCCGGACCACGCGCCCCCCACGTCCTGGGCGGACGCGGCGAGCGGGATCAGTAGAAAGAAGGGGAGGAGCAGAGCCCGGCGCGACAGCATCGATCGGCGGATCCTATCACGTGAGCTTCTTCTTCACGGCTCCGATGCGCGCCTCGTTCTCCTCGTAGGAGAGGGCACCCTTCGCCCCCTCGGGCGGGTAGAGGTGGCGGCGGTAGACCGGGTAGGCCTCCGTGCGGAGGTGCGCGAGCATGTGGTGTCCCGTGCGCGCCGCCCGCTCGTGTCGCAGCGCGGAGACGTCGACGGGGGCGACCACGATCCTCTCGCCGGGCCCGGGCGAGGCCTGGGCGAGCACGCGGCCGTCGAAGTCCACGACCATGCTTCCGCCCGGCCACGAGTACGGCGGGAAGCGCCGAAGCGCCGCCCCCTGGTTCGCGGCCACGACATAAGCCACGTTCTCCAGGGCGCGGCAGCGGTTCACCACGGTCCACCAGTCCATGGGCTCGGTCGCCCCCCAGGGATCCATGTACGCGGAGACGCGCACGAGCACTTCCGCCCCGTTGGCCGCGAGCTGGCGCAGCGCTTCCGGAAAGATCCAGTCGTAGCAGATCGCGCACCCGATCTTCCCGATCGGCGTGTCCGCTACCGGGAAGAGCGGCTCCGCGTATCCGGGGATGTCGTGGGGGCTCGACTGGACCTCGAACGGGATCCAGGGGTTCACCTTGCGGTACTTGTAGAGGATGCCTTCGGGACCGAGGAGACACGTCGCGTTGAAGACGACGTCCGGATGCTTCGGGTCGGTCTCGATCATCGACCCGCTCTGGATGTAGATCCCCTCCTGCTTCGCCCGGACCACGAGCCGGTCGGTGTGCTCGTTGGGAATCGGGACCGCGAGCTTCTCGCGAAGCTCGGCCACCGTCTCGAAGACCGGCGCCGAGTGCGCGAACTCGGGAAAGACGACCAGCCGCACGGGCACGAACGGCTTCGCGCCGAGCAGCGCGTCGTCGATCATCGCGAGCATGCGGTCCGTGTTGGCGCGCATCTCGGCGCGCCCGACGGGGTTCGGCAGGTCGGTCTGGCAGGCGGCGGCCGCGTAGCGGAGCGTTTCCATGGCTGGAAACTCAGTGTCTCACGATTTCGCGGAGAGGCCGGTCAGCGTCCTCCGCCGGTCGCGAAGGGCAGCGTCACGAGCAGCAGGAGGCTCGTCTGCCCCGGGTTGTACTCGGTGATGCTCCCGTTCGAGATGTGCCCGAGCTCGACGCCGAGACGAGTCCCACCCGAGAAGCGCCATCCCGCCTCGATCCCCGACCGCATCTGGAAGACCGAGTAGAGGTCCTTGCCGTCGCCCCGCGCGTAGGCGCCGGGTCCGAAGCTCGCGCGGAGCGCGAAGTGGGTGCCGAGAGGAACGTCGAGGCTCACTCCCGCGTAGCCGCAGAAAGACCCGTCGGTCGTGGTCAGGATCCCGGCCATGGGGGCGAGGCGACGACGCCAGAGCCAGCCGCGTCCGCGCACCTGCAGCCCGAGCTCTCCCGCGCGGTCGTCCGCCTGGAGCGCGTCGAACAGCCCGGCGGAGAGGGAGACGAAGCCGCTGTCCGCCGCTCGCAACGGCGCGGACAGCAAAAGGACGAGAGCGCCCGCGGCCGCGAGGGTGCGAAGGGTCTGCAAAGGCGGCGAGACTACCGTCCGGCGACGGCCCGCGTCAAGGCGAGGCGAGGAACGCTAGAATCCGCACGGCAAGGCGAGGAGCTCGCGGGAGGCGACAGTGACGCCACGGCAGGACCCGCCGGACCGGCCGATCTACTTCAAGGACACGATCGAGCGCGAGCGCGCGGGGCTGGGCCGCGCCCCGGGCGAGCCCCTCCGCGCGCTCTGCATCTCTGGAGGCGGGATCCGGAGCGCGACGTTCGCCCTCGGCGCGATCCAGGAGCTCGCCCGGCGCGGCTTCCTCGGCCAGTTCGACTACCTCTCCACGGTCTCGGGCGGGGGCTACGTCGGGAGCTGGCTCTCCGCGTGGATCCACCGCGCCGCGGGCCTCGCGGGTGTCCTCCCTCGCCTCGACGATCCGGCGAGCCGCGCCGCCCGCGAAGGCACGGACACCGACGCGTTCGATCCGGTCGAGCACCTCCGCGAGTACAACAGCTACCTCACGCCCCGCGTGGGATTCGCTTCCGGCGACTTCTGGACTCTGGTCGCCATCGTCGTGCGGAACCTCCTCCTCAACTGGCTCCTCCTCGCCCCACTGCTCATGAGCGTCCTCATGGTGCCGCGGGTGCTCGTCTCGCTGCTCCAGATCGCTCCGCCGGACACGGGCGACCCGTGGCCCGGATTCGACACCCTCGAGTTCGCGGTCGTGGGCGTGGGCATTGCACTCTTCGCAGTCGCCACCTTCAACGGCTTCGGCGCGCTGCCGAGCCTGGGCGGCCGCGACATCACGCAGGCGCGGTTCGTGCGCCTGTGCCTCGTCCCCTTCCTGTTGTCCGCGTTCCTGCTCGTCCTGGGCTCGTGGTGGGTCTGGGACGACCTGGGACACAAGCCCACGCTTGCCATTCTCGTGACAGCCGGGCTCGTCGTCACTGTCCTGAGCTGGATCGCGCTCCTCGTCGTCTACGACCTCTTCTCGAACCCGCGGCGGTTCCTGCGACAGCTCTTCGGGCCGCTCACCCTGGCGAGCGCTCTCTTCGGGATCGTCTCCGGTGCGACCACCTACGTCCTCACCCACGTGCTCTTCGAGGCCTCTCGCGAGGAGAGCGATCCGTCGTTCTACGCCGCCCTCGCCCCGGCCCTCGTCCTCGGCGGCCTCCTGCTCGGGCAGATGCTCGCCGTGGGGTTCACGAGCCGCATGCTCGACGAGCCCGACCGCGAGTGGGTGGCGCGCTCCACGGCCTACACGCTCATCGCCGTGCTCGGATGGCTGATGCTGTCCTTGATCGTGCTCGTGATCCCGCACTTCGCCTTCCAGTGGAGTCACGCCACGCACGGCGTCCTCGGCGCGATCGGCATGCTCGCGGGATGGATGACCTCGAGGGCCCCCAAGCCGACGGGCCCGAGCGCTCCCCCGCCCGGCTTCGCGAACGCCGTGGGCCCGATCCTGCGCAAGGCGGCGCTTCCGGTCTTCCTCCTCCTCCTGATGCTCGCCCTCACCATGCTCACCAACTGGCTCCTCGCCGTGACCGGGACGGTCGAGGCCCGATTCTGGGACCACCACACCCTCGTCGAGCACACGAGCCTCGGCGCGAGCCTCGGCCTGCTCGTCGCCCTCGCCGCCGCCACGCTCGTGATGGGCCGCTACATCAACATCAACACGTTCTCGCTCCACGGGATGTACAAGGACCGTCTCATCCGCGCCTACCTCGCGGCCTCGAACCGCCAGAGGCGCGCCTCGTCGTTCACGGGCTTCGATCCCGCGGACGACCTGCCGATCTCGGCGCTGCGCGGGCAAAAGCCAGTGCCCGTCCTGAACCTGACCTTGAACCTCGTGGCCGGGCAGAAGCTCGCCTGGCAGCAGCGCAAGGCGGAGAGCTTCACCGTCACCCCCTACGACTCGGGCAGCCGCCTCCTCGGCTACCGCGATTCGGCGTTCTACGGAGGCCGGCGCGGCATCTCGCTCGGCACCGCCATGACCATCTCCGGCGCCGCGGCCAGCCCCAACATGGGCTACGACTCCTCCCCGCTCGTCGGGTTCACGATGATGCTGTTCAACGCGCGGCTCGGCTGGTGGCTCGGCAACCCCGGTCGCGCGGGGCGGAAGAGCTGGCGGCTCGCCGGTCCCCGTTACGCGGTGGCGCCGGTCGTGAAGGAGATGCTCGGCCTCACGGACGACACGAGCCCCTACGTCTACCTCTCGGACGGCGGGCACTTCGAGAACCTCGCGCTCTACGAGATGATCCTGCGGCGCTGCCGGACGATCGTAGTGCTCGACGGGGACTGCGACCCGACTTTCGCCTACGCCGACCTCGGCAATGCGATCCGGAAGGTCCGGATCGACTTCGGCATCCCCATCGAGTTCGTGGAGGGACAGTTGGCGCTGCTCGAGGCGAAGAAGCGGCGGGCGGCGGTGGCCCGCATCCGCTACTCCGCCGTCGACACTGGAGTCGAAGACGGCTGGCTGCTCTACCTGAAGCCGATGCTCCTCGGCGACGAGCCGCCGGACGTGCTGAGCTACGCCGCCGCCTTCCCCGCCTTCCCGCACCAGACGACGGCCAACCAGTGGTTCAACGAGGCGCAGACGGAGAGCTACCGGATGCTCGGCGAGCACACGGTGGCCGAGGTCTGCGGAAGCATCGCGGGAGGGACGCTGGAGCGGCTCGTCGAGAGCGTCGGCGGGGGCTACTCCCGCGCGGAGGCGGCGCGCCCGTAGATCTCGGTGAGCCGGCGCAGGCGCTTGCGCACCGCGTGTGTGAGCTCCTCGCGGCGGTAGCGCCACCGCCAGTTTCCCGAGGCCCGCGCAGGGACGTTCATCCGCGCGTCGCTGCCGAGGCCGAGCACGTCCTGCAGCGGGAGGATCGCGGTCTCGGCCACGGAGGCGAGGGCGGCGCGGACGAGGTCCCAGTGGATCTCCTTCCCGTCGGTGGGCAGGTAGTCGCGGGCGAATCGCCGCTCCTTC
>JBKPBQ010000099.1:0-4271 GCA_046726955.1 Acidobacteriota bacterium | reverse complement strand
CCCACGAGCAGCACCATCGACAGCGCCACCTCCGCCACGAGCAGCGCGCTGCGGCCCCGGCGGCGCGTCCCGCTCGAGCCGCGCCCGCCTTCCTTCAGGACCTCGTTCAGGTCCACGCGCGAGGCCCGGAGCGCGGGCAGGAGGCCGAAGACGAGGCTCGAGGCGATGGAGATCGCGAGCGCGAACAGGAGCACCCGGGCATCGACGTGGATGGCGCGGAGGATCTCCGGGAAGGTCGTGGGCGTGATGAGGGCGAAGAGCCGGGTCCCCCAGAAGGCGAGGACGAGGCCGATGCTGCAGCCCACGAGCGAGAGCAGGAGGTTCTCGGTGAGGAGCTGACGCATCAGGCGGCCGCGGCCGGCCCCCGAGGCGGCGCGCAGGGCGAGCTCCTTCTGCCGGGCCGCTCCCGCGGCGAGCAGCAGGTTCGCGACGTTCGCACAGGCGATGAGAAGGACGAAGCTCACGGCGCCCAGCAGGAACGTCAGGCCGTTGGTGGCGCCCCCGAAGAAGGTCTCCTGCAGCGTGCGCACGCGCGCCGCCGTCCCTCCCGCCTTCTCGCCGCGCTCTTCGAGGATGCGCCGGCTGATTCCCGTGGCCTCGGCCTCCGCCGCGGCCAGCGAGACGCCCGGCCGGAGCCGCCCCACCGCGGCCATCCACCGCGCCTGCGGGATCTTGCGCAGGTCGTTGGCCGCCCAGAACGCGATGTCGTCCGCCCACGGAACGACGCGGAATCCTTTCGGCATCACCCCGATGACGGTCCGGGGCTCGCCGTCCACCCGGATCGTCGTGCCCACGGCGTCCTGGGATCCCCCGAGGAGGTCCCGCCAGGTGTCGTAGGTGACGACGATCGAGCGCGCCTCCTTCTGCTTCACGACGTCCTCGAAGTCCTCGACCCGGTACGTGCGGCCGAGAAGCGGCGGCACGCCGACGATCGAGAGCATGTTGGCGTCCACCGGCATCTGCAGGACGCGACGCGTCTCCGTCGTGCCCGACAGCGTCACCGGCGTGCCGAACCACTGGAAGAACCCGAACTCGGAGAACGACTGCCCGTGCTCCTGCACGGCCTGCACGATCTCCCAGGTGGGAGGCTGCTGGTTGTCGCCGGGACCTCTCTCTCGGTCGGCGGTCGACAAGACCGCCAGCCGGTCCGCGTCCTTGAAGCCGAGCTCGTAGTGCGCGACCCGGTTGACGACGCTGTACATCGTCGCGGTCGCGCCGACTCCGAGGCCGAGCGAGAGGCCGGAGACGACGAGGAGCGTGGGGTGGCGCTTCCAGAGGCGCAGGGCGTAGCGGACGTCGGTGAGCTGCATCGCGTTCACTCCTCGTGCCCGCGCCCGCGGGCCGTTCTCAGGCGAGCGCGTACGGCCAGCGCTGCGGCCGGGACAGCATCGCGTTCGCCTCGTCGTCGTTCTTGAACCGCTCGTGCACCGGGTCCCAGTAGAGCTTGCGCTTCGTCTTCATCGCGATGTGGTGGAGGAGGCACGTCGAGCACGAGCGGTGCGCGATCTCCACCGGCGCGATCGGCGTCTGGCGCGAGCGCACGCACTCCAGCCAGTTGCCGTGGTGGTCCTTGCTCTCGTAGAGGTGGATCTCGTCGGGGCCGATCTTGGATGTGAGGATCTTCGGGTCGCTCGCCGCGAGCGCCTGCTCGTCCTTGAGCTTGGCCACGGGATCGCTGCCCGTGACGCGCTCGTTGCCGCGGGAGACGAAGACCCACCCCTCGGTCCCCTCGAAGCGGATGCCGTTCGGGAACTCCCCGCTCACGATCATGCGTACGCCGTTGGCGTAGAGCCCCTCCGTCTTGAACGGCCCGTGCACGTCCCAGAGCCCGCTCTTCGGGAACTCCGCGCTGCCCGAGATCTCGACCGGCCCCGTGTACTCCGTGTCCATGCCCCAGTGCGCGCTGTCGATGTGGTGCGCGCCCCAACCGGTGATCATCCCCGCCCCGAACTGCTCGCAGCGGAGCCAGCCCGGCCGGTCGTACCCCTGCTGAGGATGGACGCGCTTCTCCGTATAAAAGACGTAGGGAGTCGAGCCGAGCCACTCCTCGTAGTTCAGGTTCTTGGGCACCGGCATCTCGGGCTCGACGTCGCCCGAGGGATCGCCGGGGAGACCCACGAGCACCGTCTTGAGCTGGCCGATTCGCCCGTTGCGGACGAGCTCGGCGGCGTAGCGGAACTGCGGCGCCGAGCGCTGCTGGCTGCCGATCTGGAAGATCCGTCCACTGCGGTGGACGGCATTGCTGAGGGCGCGGCCCTCCGCGATCGTCAGCGACGCCGGCTTCTGCAGGTAGACGTCCTTCCCCGCCTCCACCACCGCGATCGCGATCACCGTGTGCCAGTGGTCCGGCGTGCTGATGAGCACGGCGTCCACATCGTTGTTCCCGAGCAGCTCCTTGTAGTCGGCGTAGCCGGTGACGCCGTCGTAGGGCTTGCCGGTCTGCTTCGAGTAGTAGCCGTTGACGAGCGTCTTCGCCTCTTCGACCCGCTTCCGGTCGAGGTCGCAGACGGCCATGATCCGGGCGGAGTCGTACTTCCAGACCCCCGGCATGTCGTGCCCGCGGGAGATGCGCCCGGTGCCGATGGCACCGACGTTGATCCGCTTGCTGGGGGCGGTGGCGCCGAAGACCGAGGCGGGCACGATCGAGGGGAAGCCGAGAATGGTCGTGGCCCCGACCCCCTGGGCGGCGATGGCCAGGGCCTTCCGGCGGGAGATCTCGGTCCGTCGCTTCTCGGTCATGGGTTTCCTCCGGGAGGATGGGCGTCAGACACCCGTTCCCGGAGTCTTTGCCACGAAGTACGCCCCTGCGCAAGCCCGCGTTCCCTCCAGTTGCGGGCCTCGCCCGCCTCGACCGGATGTTAAGATTCCGACCGATCCGTTCGGAGGCCGATGATCCGCCGCTGTGTCCACCTTGCCGGTCTCGTCTCCGCTTCCCTCCTCTTCACTCCCGGCTGCCGGTCCCTGGCGGTGAACGCGATCGGCAACGCGGTGGCGGACACCGGCACGAACTACTCGGCCGACGACGACCCCGAGCTCGTCGGACAGGCCGTCCCCTTCGGCCTCAAGACCATGGAGGGCCTGCTCGAGTCGGCCCCCCGACACAAGAAGCTCCTGACCGCGACCTGCAGCGGCTTCACGCTCTACTCGTACGCCTGGGTGCAGCAGGAGGCCGACTTCGTCGAGGCCACGAGCCTGGCGCGGGCGACCGAGCTCCGCACCCGCGCCCGCAAGCTCTACCTGCGCGCGCTCGACTACGGCTTTCGCGGCCTCGAGGTGGACCATCCGGGCTTCCGGGACAAGCTGCGGCAGGACGCTCCCGCTGCGCTCCGCCCGATGAGCAAGGAGAACGTGCCCCTCCTCTATTGGACCGCGGTGTCGTGGGCGGCGGCCATGGCCCTCAAGATCAACGACTCGGACCTGAGCGCCGACCAGTCGCTCGCGGAGGCGATGGCCCGCCGCGCCCTCGAGCTCGACGAAGGCTTCGAGGCGGGGTCCATCCACGACTTCTTCGTGGCCTACGAGTCGGCGCGGGCCTCGGTAGGGGGCTCGCGCGAGGAGGCGCGGCGCCACCTCGAGCGCGCGCTCGCCCTCTCGGACGGCCGCCGCGCGTTCCCGTACGTGAGCTTCGCGGAGAGCGTCTCGGTCGGCGAGCAGAACAAGAAGGAGTTCCAGGAGCTGTTGGACAAGGCGCTCGCCGTGGATGTGAGCCAGCCGACGCCGTATCGCACCGCGAACCTGGTGGCGCAGAAGCGGGCGCGCTGGCTCCTGGGGCGTGCGGAGGAGCTGTTCGTCGAGTGATCCGAGGGGGCACGAGGGATTCCATGTCATCTCCGAAGCGCACTCCGTGGGCCTGGCTGTTTGCGGGAGGCGCGGCACTCGCCTTGGTTGCCGCCTCGTCGGCGCCGCCGGCCTCGGCCCAGGCACCGCTCATCGTCCGCATGGCGACGCTCGTGCCGGACGGCTCGAGCTGGCACCAGATCCTCAAGGAGACCGCGGAGAAGTGGAAGACCCTGTCGGGCGGCCGAGTCACCGTCCGGCTCTTCCCGGGCGGAGTCGCCGGCGACGATCCCGACGTCGTCCGCAAGATGCGGCTGGGGACGCTGAACGCGGGGCTGCTCACCACGGTGGGTGTGGGCGAGATCGACAAGTCGTGCTACGCCCTCGGCATCCCTCTCGCCTACGACTCGTACGAGGAGGTCTACTACGTCCTCGACAAGATGCGCCCCAAGCTCGAGGCCGGGCTCGAGGCCAAGGGCTTCGTCGTCCTCAAC
>JBKPBQ010000098.1:0-8844 GCA_046726955.1 Acidobacteriota bacterium | reverse complement strand
GGACCCACGAACGTGCGCTCGTCCATCGGATCGCCGACCACGTACGCGCGCACGTCCTCGACGAATGCCGACAGGAAGCGATCGTGGATCGCCTCGTGCACGTAGACGCGCTCCACGGCGCAGCAGCTCTGGCCGGTGTTGTAGAACGCGCCCTCCGCGACGGACGCGGCCGCCGCGTCTACGTCCACGTCGTCGGCGACGTAGACGGGGTCCTTCCCGCCCAGCTCCAGGTTCAGGCGGATGAGGCGGCCCGCCGCTTCCTGCGCGATCCGCCGGCCGGTCGCGTAGGAGCCGGTGAAGAAGACGGCGTCCACGGGCTGGCCCACGAGGGCCGCGCCTGTCGCTCCCGCCCCCGCCGCCACGAGGAAGACGTCCTCCGGAACACCCGCCTCGCGGAAGAGCTCACCGATGGCGAGGCCCGTGAGCGTCGCGTGCTCCGACGGCTTGTAGACGACGGAGTTGCCGGTGAGCAGCGCGGGCACGAACACGTTCGAGCCCACGAAGTACGGATAGTTCCACGCGGAGACGTTGGCGACGACACCGAGCGGCTCGAGCGTGATCGCCTCCTCGAGCGCCTCCTCCGTCCGGACCGTCTCCTCGCGCAGGAGCTTCGGGGTCTCGTCGAGGAAGAAGTCGATCCTCCGCGGTGTGGCGCCGATCTCGTTGCGCGACTGCGTGACCGGCTTCCCCATCTCGGCGGTCAGCGTGCGCGCGAGCGTCTCCTTCCGCTCGACCAGGAGATTCCGAAAGCGCCGGATCGCGGACGCCCGCTCCTCGTACGGCCGCTCGGCCCATCCCGGCTGCGCCCGCCGCGCCCGGTCGTACTTGCGCGCGACCTCGGCGGCGTCGTCCTCGCCGAGCTCGCGGAGGAGCGCGCCCGTCGCGGGGTTGACGATCTTCATCACGCGCGGACCGCCGTGCCGAACGCCTCGCGCCACAAGCGTCCGAAGTCGTCGGGAGTGCAGGAGCGGGGGTTGTTGAGGTGGCACGTGTCCTTGAACGCGAGGTCCGTGAGGCGATCCATCTCCGCCGGTGCGACTCCCGCCTCGGCCGGACCGCGAGGGATGCCGATCCGCTGCTTCAGGTCGGACAGCCAGCGCAGGAACGTTTCGCCGTCGCCGTCGAGGCCCACGGTCTGCGCCAGGATGCGGAAGCGCTCGGGGACCGCCTGCACGTTGAAGCGCAGGCCCGTCTCGATCATCAGGCCGTTGGCGAAGCCGTGGTGCAGGTCCGCGACCGTGGAGAGCGCGTGCGCGCACGAGTGGACGACCCCCAGCCCCTTCTGGAACGCGATCGCGCCCATCATCGACGACATGAGCATGGCGCCCCGCGCTTCGAGGTCGCCCGGGGTCTCGACGCAGCGCGGGAGGGCGCGCGCGCCCAGCCGCAGGCCCTCGAGGGCGATCCCGTCGCAGATGGGATGGTAGTCCTTCGCGAGGTAGGCCTCTATGCAGTGCGTGAGCGCGTCCATGCCAGTGGCGGCGGTCACCGCCTTCGGGAGACCGAGCGTCACTTCCGGGTCCGCGAATACTGCGCGGGCGAGAAGGCGCGGCGAGAAGACGACCTTCTTGACCTTCGTGCGGTCGTCGGAGATGACGGCACTTCGGCCCACCTCGCTGCCGGTCCCTGCCGTCGTGGGCACGGCGACCCAGTACGGCACGGGCTGGTCCACTGGAGGAGGATCGGATCGGCCGTCCTCGTAGTCGAGGACGCCGCCCGAATGGTGGGCCATGAGTGCGATGGCCTTGGCGACGTCGAGCGCCGCCCCGCCGCCCATGCCTACGATCGAGTCGGCCCTGTGCGCGCGGTACGCCTCGACGCCCGCGCTGACGTGCGAGGCAACCGGGTTGCCGGCGACGCCCGAGAAGGCGGTCGCCTCGAGCGGAGCGAGCGAGGCGACGAGCTCGGCGAAGACGGGCAACGCGGCGAGGCCGCGGTCGGTCACGACGAGCGGGCGCTTCAGTCCCTGCCCTTCGAGGTGCGCGCGCACGCGCCGGCGAGCGCCGGGCCCGAAGTGGATCTCCGTCGGGAAGCTGAAAGTGCGGATCACGGTCTCCTCAGATGATCTCGAAGTAGCGCCGGAGCTCCCAGTCGGTGACGGCCAGCTGCGCCTGCCGCCACTCCCACTCCCGCGTGCGGACGAAGTGCTCCACGAACTCGTCGCCGAGCAGCTCCCGCGCCAGGCGCGAGCGCTCGAGACGGTCGGTCGCTTCCTGGAGCGTCCGCGGCAGGCGCACCGCGGCCTCGGCGTCGTAGCCGCTGCCCGTCACCGGCGGCTCCTCGAGCTCGAGTCCCTCCTCGATCCCCCACAGCCCGGCGGCGACCGAAGCCGCGAGCGCCAGGTAGGGATTGAGGTCGGCTCCGCCCACGCGCACCTCCAGCCGCGTCGACTTCGCGCTGCCGGGAATGACACGGAATGCGACCGTGCGGTTGTCGACTCCCCAGGTCACGCGCGTGGGCGCCCAGAAGCCTTCGACGAGCCGCTTGTAGCTGTTGACGGTGGGAGCGAAGAAGGGCAGGAGCTCGGGGAGTGCTTTGAGCTGCCCGGCCAGGTAGCTCTGGAACGTCGCGCTCATGCGGTGCGCGTCCTTCTCTTCGTGGAAGACGTTCTGGCCGTCACGCGAGAGGCTCTGATGCAGGTGGCAGCCGCAGCCCGGCAGGTCCCGGCTCCAGCGCGCCATGAACGTGGGCATGATCCCGAACCGCTGCGCGATCTCCTTGACCGCGGTCTTGAAGAGCACGGCGCGGTCCGCCGCCTCCAGCCCCGGCGTGTGGAGGATGGCCGCTTCGAAGACGCCGGGCCCCGTCTCCGTGTGCAGTCCTTCGAGCGGCACGCCGAAGGCCGCGAGCTCGTCGAAGAGCGCCGTGAAGTAGGGCCGGTTGTGCGCGGCGCGGAGGATCGAGTAGCCGAACATGCCGGGCGTGAGCGGCTGCGGCGAGCGGTAGGCTTTCTCCGCCCAGCTCTGCGGCGTCTCCTGGAAGTTGAACCACTCGTATTCGAGCCCTGCGTCCGGGACGAGCCCTCGCGCCGCGGCGCGGGCGAGCACTCGCTTGTAGAGCTGCCGCGGGCAGACGCCGAGGGGCTTCCCGCTGCCGTCTTCGAAGTCGGCGAGGAAGAACGGCACGCCGCCGTCCCAGGGCACCGTGCGATAGCTCGCGAGGTCGATCCGCGCGAGCGCGTCGGGATAGCCGCTGTGCCACCCGGTGTACGCCGCGTTGTCGTAGCAGACATCCGCCGAGTCCCAGCCGAAGACGACGTTGCAGAAGCCGAAGCCGGACTCCGCGGCCGAGAGGAACTTCTCCTTGTGGATGTACTTGCCCCGCAGGATCCCGTCGACGTCCGTGATCGCGACCTTGACCTTCTGGCCGGGCGCCTTGCGGACCTCGTCCAAAACGTCGGCGGGCTTTCGATGTCCGCTCATCCGTGTCTCCAAGACCTGCCGGGATTATGTTGCAACGCGGGCGGGTTCGAGCGCCAGCGGCGCGAGCCGCGCGTCCTTGTCCTCCGGGCCCGGTAATGCTTTCATGTTCCGAGGGCCATGGAACCGTTCGACCTCACGCTCCTCGGCCGCGAGCGTCACGCGCTCGAGACCTACACGCGCGACCTCACCGACGCGGCGCTGCGCGACGAGCTCGAGCCCGTTCGCTGCCGCGACGCAGAAACCGACCGCGTGATCGCGATCCTCCTCCGCCAGTCGAAGAACAATCCCGTGCTCGTGGGCGAGGCCGGTGTCGGAAAGACCGCGATCGTCGAGGGCCTGTCCCAGCGCGTGGTGGCCGGCCGAGTGCCGAAGGCATTGACGCCCGCTCGCATCCTGGCGCTCTCGCACATCGACCTCATCGCGGGCACGACGTTCCGCGGGCAGTTCGAGAAGCGCCTGCAGGGCGTCATCGACCAGGCGAGCCGCGATCCCGACGTGATCCTCTTCATCGACGAGCTGCACAACCTCATCGGCGCCGGTTCCGCGATGGGCCAGCCGCTCGACGCCGCCAACCTGCTGAAGCCCGCTCTGTCGCGCGGCGAGCTGCGGGTGATCGGCGCCACCACCCGCGACGAGTACGAGCGGTACATCCGCCCCGATGCGGCCCTCGAGCGGCGCTTCCACCCCGTGGACGTCACGGAGCTCAGCCGCGAGCAGACCCTCGACGTGCTGCGCGCGCGCCGGCCGCGGCTGGAGATGCACCACCTGCTGGCGATCACCGACGCCGCGCTCGACCAGTCGATCGATCTCTCCGAGAAGGGCCCGGACGCCCGCGAGCGCAAGCAGCCCGACAAGGCGATCGACCTCCTCGACGAGGCCTGCGCGCTCGACCGCCTCACCCACCCTCGGGACCACCCCGAGGAGATCGCCACCCTCGGGGCGGAGCGCACCCGGCTCCTCGCGGCGGAGCGCGAGGCGATGGACGCGCTCCTGACCCTCATGTCGGCGCGCGGGAACCTGCTGGAGCGCTTCTCGATCGGGACCTACAAGGCGCTCGAGGCGATGGGCCTCGGATTAGAACGCCTCGTCACCGGCCACGTGACGCCGCGGCCGGAGGTGGTGAAGCCGGACAGCGTCCGCCGGCTCGAGGAGACCGACCCCGCGAGCCGTCTCACCGCCGCCCACCGGGACCGCCTTCTCACCGAGCACCGGCTGCGCGAAGCGCTGGTGGCCGCCGGGTTCGTCATCGACACCGAGCAGGTGGCCGCGGCGCACCCCGCCGCCCGCAGCTGAGCGCGGCGCTCAAACGGGCGTGAGCCAGACCACGCCGTAGGGCTTGAGCGAGACCTCGAGCCCGCCGGCGCGGCGGCCGAGGAGCTCGCGGCTCAGCACGTCGCGCCAGGCGCGGCGCGGATCGCCGAGGTCCTCGTCGGAGAACCGGACGTGCTGCGGGCGAGCCGTGACGTTCGTGACGGCCAGGACGCGCTGGCGCCCGTCGCGCGTCTGCCGCATCACCGCGAAGACCGCGTCACTCGGGAAGAGCACGCGCTGCTCCGCGTTCGGGTGGAACGCGGGCATGGCCACGCGGCGCTTGATGAGCCGCCGGTAGCGCACCGCGACCTGGTGCACCCAGGACCCTCGATCGCCCAGCAGGCCGAAGAGCGCCTCCTCGTCGATCGTCTTCCGGTTGATCGCGCGTGCCTCCCGGCCGGCGAGGACCGCCTCGGTGTCGTTCTTCGCCCCGAAGAGGCTGGGAAGGTAGATGCCGGGAACGCCGCGAAGGGCCAGCGCGATCGCGCAGCTGGCGATGACGCGCTCGACTTGCAGCGACTGGGGCTCCGCGCCGTCGTCGCCGTTGAGCGCGCTGTACCACGTGACGTTCAGCTCGTAGGGGCTGCGGTCGCCGTCGCCGGTGTCGCGATACGAGACGAGGCCGCCCCGCTTCTGGCAGCCCTCGACGAGGGCGGCAATCTCCTCGCGGCTGAGGATCCCTTCCGCCCCGAGCAGCCCGACGCCGTCGTGGGACGCGAGGAAGTTGAAGAAGGTAGCAGTATCGGAGACGTGGGCGAGCCCACTCGCCCAGCGCGCGAGCCGCGCCGACGACCCGGTCTGGAGCGTGTGCAGGACGAGGGGCGGCAGCGCGAAGTTGTAGACCATCTGCGCCTCGTTCGTCCCGTCCCCGAAATAGCTCACGTTGTCGGCGTGGGGGACGTTCGTCTCCGTGACGAGCGCGACCTGCGGGGCCACCGCGTCGAGAACGGCGCGGAAGAGCTGCACGAGCGCGTGGGTCTCCTTGAGGTGCGCGCACCGCGTCCCGAGCTCGCGCCAGACGTACGTGATCGCGTCCAGGCGGACGAGGCCGGCCCCCCGCCGGACATAGTAGAGAAGGACCTCGACGATGCGCAGCAGCACGTGCTCGTTGCGGTAGTTGAGGTCCACCTGGTCGGCGCTGAACGTCGTCCACACGAAGCGTGGACCGTCGATCGTGCGGAACGGGCTGAGCAGGTCCGAGGTCCGCGGCCGCAGGATGAGGCGCAGGTGATCCCGGTCGATCGCATCCTTCGTGCTGAAGGCGATGAAGAAGTCCCGGAAGGCGGGATCGCCGTTGAGGTAGCTCTGGAACCAGCGGCTCTTCGCCGAGACGTGGTTGAAGACGCCGTCGAACATCAGCCTGAAGCTGAGGCCCAGCTCGTCGATGTTCTCCCAGCTCCCGAGCCGGGGGTCGACCTCCTCGAAGTCGATGATCGAGAAGCCCCGGTCGGAGGAGTACGGGAAGAACGGGAGGATGTGGATCGTGTTGATGGCTCCCCGCATGAACACGCGGAGGAAGGCGGAGAGGCCGCTGAGAGGCTTCTGCCCTTCGCTCGTGAGGAGGTCGCCGTACGTGATCAGGACGACGTCCCGTTCCGTGAAGCGCTCGGCGGGGTCGAAAGAGGCGTCGGCCGCGACCATCTCCGACGTCTTGTGCGCGTAGTAGACGCGCATGATGCGTTCCAGCTCGGGATAGAAGGCCTCGGCGCGCTGTCGGCCGTAGAGCACCGAGAGCTCGTCCAGGATCCGCGCGCGGTGGCTCGGCGCGACCTCGAGAAGGGGTCGGCTGTAGTCGGGCTCATGGAAGTGCGAACGCAGGGCCTGCGGGGCGGCGAGCGCCTCGCGCGCCTGGTGCAGGCGGGGAACGACGAGCGCGGGGTGCGACGGCGAGGAATCCCTGAGAACGGCCATCCCGAGGAGGCTAGTCCGCCGGTGCGACAGGGGTCAACGCCTGCGGATCTCGACTACCAGCTTCTCCGTTCGAGGCCTGGAACGTAGTCGAAGTGCTGGTCGCGGCTCAGGACCGCGAGCCGATGCTGACGTGCGAGGGCGGCGATCCACGCGTCGTTGGCCGGGATGGGACGCCCGACACGCCGGAGAGCTACACGCACGTCTGCATAGACGACGGCAGTCTCGTCCGTTACAGCTAGGATTTCGAAGTGGGGAAGGTGAGTCTCCAGCCACGCTTCGTATGCGGCGCGATGGCGGGATCCGGCTATGCCGTAGCGAAACTCGCCCAGCACGATGACGGGAAGCGCCGCCCGCCGCTGCTGTCGCAGAGCATCCCCGACGCCAGAATCCCCATCAACGAACGCAGAGAGGGCCTTCGTGTCGAGAATCAAGTGCGATCCTCGGGCTCGACCACCTCGAAGACTTCGTCGATCCGTGCCTGGATACGCGCGGTTTCCTTGCGCAGCCGCCGGAGTCCGCCGAAGCCCCTCATCCAGGTCGGTTCTGCCGCCGAAGCTCGACCCGCTCTGCCCGTGAGCTTTTCCTGCAGCGCCTCGGTCACGAGCTCCTTGAGCGATTGCCCGCGTTCGGCAGCCGTGGACTTGGCTCTTCGAAAAAGCGGGTCCGGAATCTCGATCGTCGTCTTCACCCGGCCATATTACCATATTTACGGTTACGCGGTGGCCGCCGGGGGATTCCCCTCGGCGCGTGGCAACGGCGGCCTTCAGCCTGCCGGCTTCACCCGCCAGTAGACCACGTAGCGCTGGCCGAAGAGGCGGTTCAAGGGGACGAGGGACAGGGGGCGTTCCTGCTTCGTGATGCGGAACGCGAGGGCGCCCTCGCCCACGACGCGTGTCCAATCGCCCGGGCTTCCCGCCACGACCTCGACGTCGCGCTGCTCGATGGAGGGATCGCCCACCGGCTTGATCCAGTCCTCGATACGGCTCGAGGGCGCCACGAGATCGGGAGCAGCGACCGGCTGGCCGCGCATCCCCTCGCCGCGTCGCGCGTTCACGGGGTCGGCGTACATCATCTCGTACGTCACGCCCTCGTTGCCGAGCGGACCGGCGAGCACCAGGGGACCGTACAGGAACGCCTGCACCGTCCGGTCGTCGGGCATCGGCTGCGCGTGGAGGCTCATGGGCAGGCGCACCTCCAGTCGGTCGCCGGTCTTCCAGGTCCTCGCGATCTCGAAGTAGCTGGACGGCGACGCCGCCGCCGGCTGCGCCTCCCCGTTGAGCTTGACCGCGATACCCCGCGTCGCCCAGTAGGGAACGCGGACGCGGAGGCGGAGCGCCACCGGCTTCTCGCATTGGAGCTCGAGGTCGATCCGGTCGTCGTCGGGGAAGCGCGTCTCCTGGCGCACGACGAGGCCCTTCTCCGGCCACTCGACCCGCGCGGGCACGAAGAGGTTCACGTAGAGGCTCTCGTCGTCGTGGAAGAAGACGCTGTCGCCGAGCTTGGCGAAGCTCTCGACGCCGGTTCCGGTGCAGCACCAGAACGAGTCGAAGGGGAGGCTGAACAGCTTCCAGTAGCCCGCTTCGAGCGGCACGTAGAACGTCGTCATCGCGTCGGACGGATTCATGGTGCCCAGGATCCCGTTGAGGAAGGCGCGCTCGTGGAAGTCGGCGTAGCGGGCCTCCGGGTTCCAGGAGAAGACGTGCCGCGTGAGCTTGAGCATGTTGTAGGTGCAGCAGCACTCCTGCGTGGTGGCGCTCAGCTCGCGGGCGAGGATCCCGGGCTCGGTGCGCCACCGCTGGCCGTTGCTCGTGCCGCCCGTGCAGTACGAGCGCTGCTCGGCGACCTGCTTCCAGAAGAACTCGACGAGCCGGCGGTACCGCTCCTCGCCGAACAACTCGTAACGGCGCGCTGCGCCCAGCAGCTTCGCGAGCTGGGTGTTGGCGTGCTGCCCCTTGAGCTCGTCGCGTCCCTCCGCGAGAGGATCGAAGACCCGGGCGTGGTCGAAGCGATGCGCGAGATCCGCGTGCGCGCGGTCGCCGGTCACCGCGTAGAGGTCGTAGAGGAACTCGTTCATCCCGCCGTACTCGACCTCGAGGAGGCGGGCCATCGCGTCGTCGCCGATCGGCTCGGCCCAGCGCCGGATCCACCCGACCAGGCTGAGGGCGATCTCGAGAGCTTGCGGATCGCCGCAGTGCTCGTG
>JBKPBQ010000097.1:0-5823 GCA_046726955.1 Acidobacteriota bacterium | reverse complement strand
TTCGACTACTCGGTCCGCGAGACCGCGGCCGCCCTGGGCTTCACGGAGGCGAACGTGAAGACGTTGCACCTCCGCGCTCGCCGCAGCCTTGCGGTCTACGATCGCACGCCTCGAGCGGCTCCGACCGACGCGAGCGCGGCGGACGTGCTTTCCCGCTTCCTGACGTGCCTCCAGACCGGCGACGTTCCCGGGGCCGAGTCCCTGCTCGCCGAGGACGTCCGCCTGCTCTCCGACGGAGGCGGCGAGTTCGTCACGGCGCTGCAGCCCATCCTCGGACGCGACAGGGTCCTGCGGCTCGTCTTCGGCCTCGCCTCCAAGCGGATCTTCCCCACGGCCGTCCACTTCCCGCGCCTCAACGGCGGGCCCGGAGTCGTGCTCGACTTCGCGCAGGTGCGGCCGCCGCTGCCGCCGCGCGTGGCCTGGGAGTGCCGTCTCGACCCGGACGGCCGGATCGCCGAGTTCTTCTGGGTCTTGGCTTCGGGCAAGCTCTCGGCACTCGGCCGCGGCGCGTAGCGATCCCGGGGCGTGCTAGTCTCCCGCCTCGTGGGGGAGCGGCGCGCTCGCGAGTCGTGCGTCCCATATGCACCAGCTCAATCCTCCACACCACGCACGATTCGGGGGCGAATCGCCCGGCCCACGCCGCGGCGGAAAGGAGCCACACCATGCCGACCGTGACCGATGCGCGCTTCCACCGGTGGGAGGATCTTCCCAAGGAGAAGCTGAACGACCTCCTCGACCGTCGGCTCGTCACCGGCGAGCGCATCATGCTCGCCCACGTCTACCTGAAGAAGGGGTGCGTCGTGCCGCGCCACTCCCACGAGAACGAGCAGCTCACGTACGTGCTCGAGGGGGCGCTGCACTTCTGGCTGGGTGAGAACGGCGAGAAGGAGCTGGTGGTGCGCTCGGGAGAGGTGCTCGTGATCCCCTCGAACCTGCCCCACAAGGCGGAGGCGCTCGAGGACACGCTCGACGTCGACATCTTCGCGCCCCCCCGGCAGGACTGGCTCGACGGCACCGACGCCTACCTGAGGCAGCGGTAATGGACCTCGGTCTGCGGGGCAAGGTCGCGCTCGTCGCCGCTTCCAGCCAGGGTCTCGGGCGGGCGATCGCGGAGGAGCTGGCGCGGGAAGGGGCGTCGCTCGTGATGTGCGCGCGCAGCGAACCGGCTCTTCTCGAGGCGCGGGCCGCGATCGCGAAGGCGCAGGCGGTTCCCGTGACCGCGGTCGTCGCGGACCTGAGCCGCGTCGAGGACGCACAGCGGGTGGTGGAGGCGGGCCGCCGCGAGCACGGGCGGATCGACGTCCTCGTCACGAACACGGGGGGGCCGCACGCCGGCACCTTCGCGAGCCTCGGACCCGAGGCCTGGGAAGCCGCGGTGCACCTCCTGCTGCGCAGCGCGGTCGAGCTCGCGCGCGCCGTGTTGCCCGGCATGCAGGAGCGGCGCTGGGGGCGCATCGTGAACGTCACGTCGGTGGCGGTGAAGCAGCCGATAGACGGGCTCATCCTCTCGAACTCGATCCGGGCGGCGGTCACGGGCATGGCGCGGACGCTCGCCACCGAGGTGGCGGCCCAGGGCATCACCGTGAACAACGTGATGCCCGGCTACACGCGCACCGACCGTCTCGTCGAGCTCGCGGAGTCGATGGCGAAGGCGGAAGGCCGTACACCCGCCGAGATCGCGGCCCGCTGGGAGGCGCTCACCCCGGCGCGGCGGCTCGGGGAGCCGCGCGAGCTGGCCGCGCTCGTGGCCTTCCTCGCGTCGGAGCGCGCCTCGTACATCACCGGCCAGTCGATCGCCGTGGACGGGGGCTACATCCGCGGCCTGCTGTGAGCGCGGCCCGGCGGACCGCCGTCCTCACTGGCCTCGCGCTCGCCTCTTTCGCCGCGAACTCGCTGCTCGCCCGCGCCGCGCTGCGGGGAGGGCTCGTCGACCCGGGCAGCTTCACTCTCGTGCGGCTTCTGGCCGGCGCTCTCGTGCTCGTTCTTCTCGCCGCCCGCGCGGGCTCGGCGGGAGCGGCCTGGCGGTCGGGAACCGTCTCGGCCGCCGTCGCGCTCTTCGTCTACGCGCTCGCCTTCTCGCTCGCCTACCTGCGGCTGGACGCGGGAACGGGCGCCCTCATCCTGTTCGGCGTCGTGCAGGCCACGATGATCGGGTGGGGCATGCAGAGGGGCCATCGGCCGTCTCCGCTGGAGTGGCTGGGGGTGGCCGTGGCTCTTGCGGGCCTCGTCTTGCTCGCCTCCCCCGGTCTTCACGCTCCGGATCCCGCGGGGGCTGCGCTCATGGCGCTGGCGGGCGTGGGCTGGGGCGTCTACTCGCTCCTCGGCCGCGGGACGGCGGACCCGGTCGCCACGAACGCGTCGAACTTCCTTCGTTCCGTGCCGTTCGCCGTCGTGGCGAGCGTCGTCTTCTGGGAGCTCCGGCACGTCACGGCTTCCGGGCTGCTGCTCGCCGCCGTCTCCGGCGCGATCACCTCGGGCCTCGGCTACGCCGTGTGGTACGCGGCACTCCGAGGCCTCACGCCGCTGCGCGCCGCGGTCCTTCAGCTCGCAGTGCCTGTCCTCGCCGCGGCGGGAGGGATCGTGCTCCTCGGCGAGAGGCTCACCCTGCGGTTGGCGGGCGCAGGCGCCATCGTGCTCGGCGGGATTGCCCTCGCGGTCGTCGCGGGAGCGGCGCGGCCTTCACGAAGGAGCGAGACATCGGAACAGTCCAGCACACCGGCTTGATGCGAGGAGGAGGACGAACCGGCACGATGAGTGCGAGCCGGTCCCGGGAACAATTCCTCTCGCGGGGTCAGTGAGGCTGACCTTCCCCTGGGCCGGAACGGATAGTCGAGTCATCGTGCTGCGGCGACGACGCGCGCGAATGGTGGCAGGGAGCGCGAACTGGTTCCGGGAACAGTTCGCGGCGCTGGGGATCGTCGGCCTCGCTACGAGATCACCGCACACCTCGCTCCTCTCGCGTCGAGAAGCCTTGTGCCGACATTCTGCAGGTCGGCCGCCGCGCACTCAAGACTACAGCGTCAGGTTACGCGGAGCCGCCGAGAAGCAGATCCCTATCCCAGGTTCCGACTAAGGCTCGCGATCCGAACGCCGCTGGATGTACCGGGACATCACCTCCTTCCCGTAATCGAGTTCGGCCAGGTACCGGTTGTGGGGGAGGCACATCAGGCAGATGTTGTCGACATGGGAGCCGCCTCCGAGGCCAAACGGATCCCGGTTGTGGAATTCGAGGTCATGTCGCTCCGGGATCTCGTTCCTTGCGCGTCTACGAACCGGCACTGGCTTCGGTCGCGCTCGTAGACGGCGCGCCGCACCTCGTATGAGACGTGTCGCGACGAGGGAGCTGTCGGGCGCAGAGTCTTCCGCGGAGCGCTCGTCCGGCCGAATCGCTTCGCCTCGAGGCGCTGCCGCAGCTCCCGCACGGCCTTCCCGACGATCGCGGCGAGATCGCCGTCGGGTATCTCTGACCGGAGGAGAACCCGAACCCGCTCAAGGTCGTCGTGAAGCTCTTCTCCGGCCGTGAACTGGACTCGGTAACGGGCGGGCGACAGAGGCTCGACCACGGGAATGGAGGCGGAAAGGGGACGGGGAGCCGCATCCGCAACGACTGGCGAGACAGGGCCCGGAGCTGTTCCTGGGACCAGTACGAGCGTTCGCTCCTCGATTGCAGGCGGGGCATCGCCTGGATCCGACGGCCGGCCGGACGAAGACGACCCGCCCCATCCTTCAATGCGACGAGGAGGCGATCGAACCCCCTCCCTCATCGCCCAGCGTCGAGCTGCTCGAACGTGAGGTTCTGGATCCCGTAGCGGCTCCAGTCGCGGTAGTCGAAGTGCCACCACTCGGCCTCGTTGACGGAGAAGCCCTCGTCCTCCATCGCTCGACGGAGCACCCACCGCAGATACCGCTCCCCGGACGTGCCGCCCGGGAAGTCGGGGTACGACCGCTCGGACATCTCGTCGTAGACGCCGGGCATTTGCACGGGCTGTCCATCGGCCAGACGGTAGAGCGTCAGGTCCACCGCGCAGCCGCGGTTGTGCCGCGAGCCCTGCGCGGGGTTGGCCACGAAGACGTGCTTGTCCTCCGGCGTGGCCTCCCAGAAGATGCGCGTCACGTACCACGGCCGGTAGGCGTCGCAGACGAGAAGACCGTAGCCCTGCTCGGCGAGATGGCGGTGGACGCGGACGAGCGCCTCCGCCGCCGGCCGCTGCAGGAACGCTCGCGGCGCGGAATAGACGGGAACACCGAGGAAGTTGTCCGTGGTCGCGTACCGCACGTCGAGCTTGATCGTCGGATCGAGACGAGCGACGTCGACGAGCGCGGAAGGCGCCCGGTCGCCGGCCTCCGCCGGAGGCTGGGCGCGCAGCGACTCCGCGACGAGCTCGGAGACCGGCCGCGAAGGCATCACCCGGAAGACGCCGCCCTCGACGCCCGACGCCCTCCGCGGGAAGGAGATCCCGTTCAGGCGCACCTGCGTGGCGCGGCCTCCGGCGTCGCGAGAGAAGCGCAGCGTCTCGCCCGAATAGAGGCCGGTGGGCGGAAAGCGGAAGACGTCGGGAGAGACCTCCGTCAGCGGGTACGAGTCGAACCACTCGACGAGCGCCTCCAGCCGGCCCTGGCGCTCGAGCACGTAGACCGTCTCGTGGTCCCAGCCGTACTCGCCGATGAGACCGGTCCAGTCGGCAACCGGCGGCGGAGGCAAGGCCGGCAATGCGCGCGTGTAGACCCGATCGCCGACCCGCAACGAAGAGCCGTCCGCCAGGACCGGGAGCCCGTACTCGAGCACGTCGTCCACGACGAGGTCCGGGCGCTTGGCGCGAGCGCGCAGCCGAAGGCGCTGGGAGGCGTCGCTGCGAGAGAGGTGCAGCTCGCCGTCCCGCTCGTCGATCTCGGCCCACCCGTCACCTGATACATAGCGTCCGTCGAGCGACCGTCCAAGCCCGCGCTCGACAGACCTGGTCGTCTCCACCTCCGGAATCGCCCGCCTCTCCCGCGAGGCGAGGAGCGAGGATAGGGCGTAGCTCGCAATCCGATCGGTCACGGCATTTGCGCTGTCCTTCGTCGCCACCACGACGACCCCGAGCTTCTCGTCCGGAAGCGCGAGCAGCGTCGAGGCGAAGCCGTAGATCGCGCCCCCGTGGCCGACGGCCCGATGCCCCTCGAAGGTCGAGAGACGGAACCCGAGGCCGTAGGCGGTCTCCGACCCCGGAACGGGGAAGGCCGGCGTCCACATCTTCTCGAGCGTCTCCGGCTTGAGGACGGGACCACGAGGCCCGCGCCCCCTCGCGAAGAGGAAGCACAGGAATCGTCCGAGGTCCCCGACCGTCGCGTAGAGGCTGCCCGCCGGGGCCATCCCGAGCTCGAAGCGCGGAACGGGAAACACGCGCGGGTCGTACGTCCACATGAGAGCGTCCGGGACGCGGGGAGCGAGCGCCGGCTCGGGCGTGAACGCGCTCGAGCGCAGCCCGAGAGGATCGAGGACGGCTCGCTTCACGTACCCGGCGAAGCGCTCCCGCTGGCGATGCTCCAACACCCTCCCCACCACGGCGATGCCGGCGTTCGAGTACTTCGTCCGCGTCCCCGGCGGATGGACGAGCGTCGTCTCGTTCAGGCTCCGCACCGTGGCGGCGAGGGTGGCGGGCCGGGGGTCGAAGTAGTTGCCCACCGGGGGCTCGCGCACGAGTCCAGAGCGGTGCGCCATCAGCATCCGGAGCGTGATCGTGCCCCCGCACGGGTTCTCCGGCTTGAAGTCGCGCAGGTAGCGGCCGACCGGAGCGTCGAGGTCGAGCGTGCCCTTCTCGACGAGCTGCATGACGGCGATAT
>JBKPBQ010000096.1:0-8005 GCA_046726955.1 Acidobacteriota bacterium | reverse complement strand
GCTCCGATCTCCGCGTCGCCGGGGTGCACGATGCCAAGCACCGCGACGGTCTCGATCCGGTCTTCCACCTGCAGGCGGAGAGGGCTTCCGATCCGGAGGCCGTGCCGCGCCGCGAGCCCGGCTCCGACGAGGACCGCGCGGTCGGCGGTGAGGAAGCGCGCGAGCGAGGGATTCTCCTGGACGCCGCCGCCCAGGTGGCCGCGAAAGGGTCCTTCGGCCAGGGGATCGACGCCGAGCAGCCGCAGCGGCTGGCGATCGAGGTCGAGCGCGATCACCGTGGCCTCCACCACGGGAGCCACCGCCTCGACTCCCGCCTCGAGCCGGACGCGTGCGAAGAGCCTCTCGTCGATTCCCGTCGGCCCGCCTCGAACCTCGTGGGTCGTGCGGCCCGCCACCGCCTCCGTGCTCGCGGCGAAGCCCCGGCGGGCGGCGCCGTTCGCGATGTCGATGGCGACGACCACTGCCACCCCGAGAGCGATGCCCAGGACCATGAGGCCCGTGTGCAACGGCCGGCGCACGAGGTCGCGGAGGCCGGTGAGGAGGAGGGTGCGGGACGGCATCAGGGATGCCCTGCGTCGGGGCGCGTCGGCACGAGGTGGCCGTCCTCGATGACGAGCACGCGGTCCGCCCGCGCGGCCACCAGGGCGCTGTGCGTGGCGAGGACGAGCGTCCTCCCCGCCTGCCGCGTCATCCGTTCGAGGAGGTTCATCACCGCCTGTCCGGTGGCGTCGTCGAGATTCCCCGTCGGCTCGTCGGCGAGGAGGATCTTCGGGCTCGCCACGAGCGCGCGGGCGATGGCCACGCGCTGCTGCTCGCCCCCGGAGAGGCGGTCCGGGAAGTCCGCCGCCCGCCCGGCGAGCCCGACCTCGGCCAGGAGCTCCCGGCCGCGGCGCTCCGCCGCGGCCGTCGCCGTCCCCGCGAGCTCCGCGGGCAAGCGGACGTTCTCGAGAGCGGTGAGCGTGGGGATCAGGTTGAAGAACTGGAAGACGAAGCCCAGGTGGTCACGGCGGAAGAGCGTGCGGTCGCGGGCGGAGAGCCGGTTGAGCACGACGCCGTCCACGATCACGTCGCCGGCGCTCGGCAGGTCGATCCCGGCCACGAGGTTGAGCAGCGTGCTCTTGCCGCTGCCGCTGCGCCCGCGGATGGCGACGATCTCGCCGGCGTCCACGGCGGCGCTCGCCTCGCGCAGCACCGCCCGCGTCTCTCCGCCCTCGTGGTAGTCCTTGCTGACGCGGTCGAGGCGGACGATGGAGGCCATCCGGGTTCCTTCGGTCTCGATCGGGACGGCCGGGCGAGAAAGCGGCGAGGAGCAGCGTAGCCAGTCTAGCGTCGGGCCCGGCCGCGCACAAACGTGCGGGCGGCGCTCGCGGTGCGGTCGGGAACGACTTGGAGCGCGGCCACGAGCGCGTGCCCGTCCGGGTAGCGGCTCTCCGGCGCCTTGGCCAGGCCCCTCGCGAGGATCGCGTCCACATCCGCGGGCAGGGCGGGGTTGGCGAGGCTGGCGCGGGGAGGCGCGTCGATCACGATGCTCTCGAGGAGCGCGCCCAGGCTGGACCGCCGGAAGGGGCGCACGCCGGTGAGCGTCTCGTGGGCGACGACCGCGAGCGAGTAGAGGTCGCTCTGCGGATGCACGACGCCGCGAGTGAGCTGCTCCGGGGCCATGTAGGCCGGAGACCCGATGATCTCGCCCGACCGCGTCATGGGAGCCCAGCAGAGCCGCGCGATCCCGAAGTCGGCGAGCTTGGCGGCGCCGCCGCGCACGAGCAGGACGTTCGAAGGCTTGACGTCGCGGTGCACGACGCCCCGTGAGTGGACGTAGTCGAGGGCCGAGGCCACGGCCTCGAGGATGGGCAGCGCGTCGGCGAGGGCGATCGGCCCCCGGCGGCGCAGCCGCGCGGCCAGGCTCTCCCCTTCGACGAGCTCCTGTACGAGGTAGTCGGGGCCCACGTCGAGGAGGCCCACGAGCGCGTGATGGGCGAGGCCGCGCGCCGCCGCGGCTTCCCGGCGGAAGCGCTCGACTGCCCGGGGGTCGGTGGCAAAGGGCGCCTTCAGCACCTTCACGGCCACCTCGCGCCTGGCCGCGGGATCGTAGGCGCGATAGATCCGTCCCATCGATCCCTCGCCGAGGACTCCCCGGATCACGTAGCGTCCGATGCGGTCCGGGTCCTCGGCCGGCTCGGCGACGTCGGTGGCCGGGACGGCCGGGCGAACGAGGGTCTCGGCCGCGAGCAGCGTCTCCAGCGCCGACGGGTCGTCGGGCGTCGCGGCTTCGTCGAAGTCGAGATCCTTCCGCAACATGGCCTTCCTCGCCGGAGGGATGCGAATTACGCGTGCTCCCTCCTACACCCTGAACACGACGAGAAGGGACGAAACCCGCCAGCCCTGTCGGAAAAAGTCTCACGGCTGCTTGTAGTCCACGGCCCGCAGGTCGTCCCACCAGTTCAGGACGACCACTGGCCGACGATACGGCACGTCCTCCGCGACCGCGGTCCTTTCGAGGATGAGGAACCGTTCGGTCGCCGGCTCCACGTCGAAGCCCGCGTAGCTGGCGGTCACCAGGACACGGCGCAAGAACGCAGACACCTCTTCCTCGTTGCCGGACCACACTGGCTCCGCCCCGGCCGGCACAAAGCGATCGCCGTCGCTGCGGTAGCCGACGCGCCGGAGACCAGCGCGGGAGCTCAACCAGTAGTAGAGCCGTCCGGAAGCGCCGAAGCGCGGCCAGCGCGCGCCCGTCGTGGAGACGCGGACCTTGGGGCCGGCGGCGTGGAAGGGCTGGACGTAGATCTCGACGACGCTGTCGAGCTCGTCCGACTCGTAGGCGAGGAAGCGGCCGTCCTTCGACAGGCTGGCGTTCGCTTCCTCGAATGGGGTGGCCACGAGGGGGCGCGGAGCTTCGCCGCCCGCGATGTCGAACGCCATCAGATCCCAACCGGTGTCCGGGCGCCGCTCCTGGTAGACGAGGGTCTTCCCGTCCGGCGTCCAGGCATTGGGATAGGCGCGGTGCGGTGTCTCGAGGACGACCGCGGGTGCCTTGTTGCCTTCGCGCGGCACCGTGACGAGGGCCCAGCCCGAATCCTTCCGCACGCCCACCGTGATGCCAGTGCCGTCGGGAGTCCACGTTGGCCGTCGCGGCCGTAGCCCGAAGGTCAGCCGCGAGTGCGTCCCGCTCGCCACGTCGACCACCCAGAGATCGGAGTCCGACAGCCCGCCGATCACCACCGCGGCGCGCCGGCCGTCCGGGCTCAGCTTCGGCTCGCGGTAGGTGCGCGGCGTCTCCCCGACGCGCGTGATCCGACGCGCCGCGTCCACCAGGCTCAACGGGTGCTCCGAGGACGTAACCGCGGCCGGCGCGTACACGAGCCCTCCTGTCGGCGACACCGCGAAGTGGGCGCCGCCGTTCTGCGGGTCGTAGCGGACGCCCTCCACGACCACCTGCGGGGTGCCGCGCGCCTCGAGGCGCACGGGGTCGAACGGCACCGCGAACAAGCGGCCGCCACGTGCGAAGACGAGGTGCCCGCTCGGAACGTAGCGCGCGTGGGCGCCGCCGTCGAGGATCCTCTTCCTCTGCCCGGTGGCGAGCGAGACGGCCTCGACGCGCGCCTCGTCGAAGGTCCCGCCCTCGACGGAGACGGTGAAGAGCGCGTGCGTGCCCCCGGGCAGCACCTGCGGCCAACGGTGCGAGCCCTCGTCCGCTGACTCGTCGAGCCGCGTGAGGGGCTGGAGCGTTCCCCCCGAAGACGGAACGCGAAAGAGGCCGGACGTCTGGTGGGGGGCGACGACGATCGTGCCGTCCTCGCCCCAGCTCGCGCCGCGCGGGTTGCCGCCGATCTCCGCGACGACCCCCACTGCCCCTCCCGCGCGCGGCACGCGCTTCAGCTTGCGCTCCGCGAAGAACGCGAGCGAGCGGCCGTCGGGGGAGAAGGCGGGCTGCGATCCGCCGGCCGTGCCCGGGATCCGTCGGAGCTCCAGCCCCGCGAGCGCGCGCTCCCAGATCTCGGTGGCGTCGCCCTCCCGGGTGACGAGGGCGAGCGCCGTCCCGTCGGGGGCGAACGCGAACGGCGACGCGAGGTCCTCGGCGAGCCTCACGTTCGCGGGCATGTCGAGGCTCAACCGCGTGACACCCGGGGCTTCCGATCGTCGCGGGCCGAAGGGGCCGCGCACGGCAAGGACGACGGCGATCGCCGCCGCCGCGAGGGCGAGGGCAGCGAGAAGGGCGCGCGAGAGCCGGCGGGGCGGCGGGGGAGGAACGGGCGGCTCTTCCATCGCCGCCTCCGTCAGCTCGAGGCGCGCGTCTCCCGCGTCCTGTAGACGGTCGCGCGGGTCCTTGCGGAGGCAGCGCTTGAGCAGCCGCCGCACTCCCTGCGGGGTATCCGCCGGCAGCAGCGACCAGTCGGCCTCGTCGCGGACAACCGCGGCGAGCACGTCCGTGGCGTTGGTGCCCAGGAAGGTGCGGCGTCCGGTCAGCATCTCGTAGAGCAGGCAACCGAACGACCACACGTCGGAGCGCGGGTCCACGGGAAGGCCGCGCGCCTGCTCCGGGCTCATGTAGGGCGCGGTGCCGATCAGCGTGCCCGGCGTCGTCGTGGGCTCGGCTCCCGCCATCGGCCCCGTGTCGTCGAGGCCCACCGGCTTCGCGATGCCGAAGTCCAGCACCTTCACCCGTCCCGAGTCTCCGAGCTTGACGTTCGCGGGCTTCAGGTCGCGGTGCACGATCCCCTTGCGATGGGCCTCCTGCAGCGCGTCCGCGATCTGCACGCCCACGGCCAGCGCCTCCGCCATCGGCAACGGCCCGCGGCCCAGCCGCTCCGCGAGCGTCTCTCCCTCCACGAGCTCGAGGACCAGGTAGGGCGCGCCGTCGATGACCTCGAGGCCGTAGATCGTCCCCACGTTCGGGTGGTTCAGCGTGGCGAGCAGCCGCGCCTCGCGCTCGACGCGGCGCAGGCTCGCCGCGTCGGCGCGGAAGTCCTGCGCGACTGCCTTGATCGCGACCTCGCGGCCTAGCGACGGGTCGAGAGCACGGTAGACGCGCCCCATGCCGCCCTGGCCGAGGAGGTCGCGGACCACGAACCGTCCGAGGGAGGCGCCGGGGGACAGGCGGTCGCTCTCCTCCGAATCGATCTCGCGCGCGAGCTCGTCGAAGGCAGGCTCGCGCAGGGCGTCACCCGGCTGCAGGCCGCCGTCCGCGTCCTCGGCGAGGCGGACGAGGTCGAGGACCCGGGCGCGCAGCTCCGGGTTTCCCGCGCAGGCCGCGTCGAGGAAGCTCGCGCGCTCCGCGACCGGACGGTCGAGGGCGGCGTCGAGCAGCTCGTCCAGCCGGGCCCAGTCCTCCCGCTCAAGCACCGGCCGGACTCTTTCCCGCGGGGCCGTCGGGGTCGAGCTCGGCGCGCAGCCAGGCACGGGCGCGCATCCACCCCCGCTGCGCCGTACGGAGGGAGAGGCCGAGAGCGCGCGCGGTCTCCGCCTCCTCGAACCCGCCGAAGAACCGGCACTCGAAGATGAGGGCGAGCCGCGGGTCGCGCTCGCGCAGCCGGTGAAGCGCGCGGTCGACGTCGAGGAGCCGCTCGGGGGAGGCCTCCGCTGCGGGCAGCTTCGCCTCGTCGAGCTCCTGCGCGGCCTGGCCCGAGCCGCGCTTGCGCCGCAGCCGCGCGCGGGCGCGGTCCACGAGGACCTGTCGCATCACGCGCGCCGTCACCGCCATAAGGTGGTCCCGGTCCTTGAGCTCGAGGCCGTCGCTCGCGGCGAGCTTCAGGTAGGCCTCGTGCACGAGGCCCGTCGTGTCGAGCGTGTAGCCGGCGGGACCGCGGCGCAGGTGGCGGCGGGCGATGCGCCGCAGCTCGTCGTAGACGAGAGGGACCACGCGGTCGAGGGCGTCGCGCTCCCCGGCCTCGTGGGCCCGGAGCAGCTCGGTGATCGCGCCGGTCCCCGCCACCGCGAAACGGTACCTCCAGGCCGCGGCGTTGTCGACAGCGGTGCTAGGCTGGGACGATCCGGGTATCGCTCTACGCCGAGGCGCTGCCATGTACCGTCGCACCTTCCTCGCCGGTGGAGTCGCGTGGGCGAGCGCGGCCTGCCGTTCCCGCCCCCCGCGTGAACGTGGGACGCGCGGCCGTCTCGCGCTTCTGATACCGGCCACGGAGCGCCCGGTCTGGGCTCCCGTCACGCGGGCGTTCGAAGGGCGGTCCGGCACGGGCGTCGATCTCGTGGAAGGGCCGAACGGCACCGACCTCCGCGAGAATCTCTACACGGCGGCCCTCCTGGCCGGTGACGATTCGTTCGACCTCGTGTACATGGACGTCACGTGGGTGCCGAAGCTCGCGTCCGCGGGTTGGCTGCTGCCGCTCGACGACGCGTTCGGGCCGAGCGAGCAGGGTGCGCTCGTCCCTGCCGCGCTCGAGGGCGGACGTTATCGCGGACGGCTCTACCGCGTGCCGACCCGCACCGACGTGGGCCTCCTCTATTACCGCCGTGACTGGCTCGAGGCGGCGCGCCTTCGGCCGCCGGAGACGTTCGAGGAGCTCGAACGCATGGCGCGCGCGCTGCAGTCGCCGCCCCAGCGCTGGGGTTTCGTCTGGCCGGGCAGCCAGTACGAGGGGCTCGTCTGCCTGTTCCTCGAGGTCCTGCGCGGCCACGGAGGTTTCTGGATCGATCCAGAATCGAGCGAAGTAGGCCTCGACCGCCCGGAGGCCCGCGCTGCCCTCGAGTTCCTGGGCCGGTGCCGTGCTGCGCCGGCGATCAGCCCGCCCGGGGTCACGACCTACAAAGAAGAAGAGAGCCGCCGGCTCTTCCAGGACGGGCGCGCCGCGTTCCTCCGAAGCTGGTCGTACGTCTGGCGGCTCGCGCAGGCCGAGGGCTCGCCGGTGGCGGGGCGGATCGGCGTCCAGCCGCTCGTGCACGCGGCCGGCGGGAAGAGCGCAGGCACGCTCGGGGGGTGGGGCCTTGGCGTCTCCATCTTCAGCCGGAATCGCGACCGCGCGATCGATTTCATCCGGCACGCGGTCACGCTCGAGAGCCAGAGAACACTCGGCATGGGCACCGGGTACGCGCCGGCACGAGCGGAAGCCTACGAAGACCCTTCGCTTCGTGCGGCGAACTCCCTCCTCGGCGAGCTGCTCCGGATCCATGCGACCGCGGTCTCGCGTCCGAAGGTGGCGCGCTACGCGTTCGTGTCCGACGTGCTGCAGCGGCACGTCAGCGCCTGCCTGACGGGGCGCGTGAGCGCCCCCGAGGCGCTCGCCCAGGCCGCGCGGGAGACGCGGCTTGCGCTCGGCCCGACGTCGAGGATGTCGGGATGACCGGCCGGCGCGAGCGCATCCTGCTCCTTCTCCCCGCGTCCGTGCTGCTCGTCGCCGTGGTGGCAGCGCCGATCGCGCGCGTCGTCGCCCTTTCCTTCGATCGCGTCGAGCTTCGGGGCGCGGTGGAAACGTACTTTGCCGGCCTCGAGAACTACGTGCGGCTCTGGCAGGACGGCCGCTGGTGGACGGCCCTCCGGAACACCGCGGTGTTCACGGGGACCTCCGTCGCAATCGAGATGGTCCTGGGAACGCTGTTCGCTCTCCTCCTTCACCGCCGCTTCCGGGGCCGGGCCTTCGTCCGGGCCGCGGTCCTTCTCCCGTGGGCGCTGCCGACGGCGGTGATGGGACTCGCGTGGGCGTGGATCTTCAACGACGCGTTCGGCGTCGCCAACGACCTGCTCGCGAGGATCGGGTGGCCGGGGGGTGCGCGCGCGTGGCTGGGCGCTCCCGGGAGCGCGATGGCCGCGATGGTGGTGGCCGAGGTGTGGAAGACGACGCCCTTCGTCGCCCTCATCGTCCTCGCCGGCCTGCAGGGCATACCCGAGGAGCTGATCGAGGCCGCCCGGGTGGACGGCTTGACCGCCGGCGAGCGCTTCCGCCACGTGATCCTGCCGCTGCTTCTGCCGTCGCTCGCCGTCGCGGTGGAGTTTCGCGCGGTACAGGCGTACGCCGCGTTCGATCTCGTCTACGTGATGACGGGAGGGGGACCC
>JBKPBQ010000095.1:0-10976 GCA_046726955.1 Acidobacteriota bacterium | reverse complement strand
ACCCCGAACAAGTAGGAGACGCCGATCGAGGGGATCCAATCCGCCTTCTCGACGAACTGGAATCCCTCCTTGCCCCGGTCGAACCAGAACCAGAGGGGAAGGCTCACGAGGAACCCGACTGCGCCCACCACGTTCGCGAACCAGCGCACCGCGTCGTCGTTCTTCCTGAAGAAGGGGAGCAGCAGGATCGCCGCGCCTGCGAGAGGCGTGTAGGTGATGATCGAGAGCAGGTGCGCGCGGAAGAAGTCCATGTCTTGGGGGCCCTCTAGTAAAGCCCGAGGAGGAATCGGCCGGCGAATATCAGCAGGAAGACGCCGATGAGCATGCTCAGCGCGTAGTGCTGCACGAGGCCGTTCTGCACGGCCCGGAACACGTAGCTCAGGTTGTCGAGGACGAAGGCGGTCAGGTTGACGGCGCCGTCCACCACCCACTTGTCCCAGAAGTTCGAGAGGCGGGCCAGGATGTCGCGGGTGACCCAGGCGATGCCGTTCACGCCGAGACCGGGGCGCACCTCGCCGTCGCCGCCGTCCACGAGGTAGCGGTCCATCCCGTGGAGCGTCTGTCCCCCGCCGAGGGCCGCGCCGCGGACGAAGACGCTGCCGTAGAACTCGTCCACGTAGTACTTGTGGAGGAGCAGGCGGTGCAGCCCCGAGAAGCTCGCCGCGAGGCGGGCGGGCACCTCGGGCCGCGACTGGTACAGATAGCGCGCGACGAGGATGCCCGCTATGGCGAGCACGACGCTCAGGACCATGAGGCCGAGCTCGACACCGTGGCTCGGCACCGGGCCGGAGAAGGCCTCGGCGAGCGCCTCGTGGGCGGGCTCGAACACCGGCTCCAGGAAGTGCTCGACCGCGTTGCCGACCTTGAAGACGTCGATCGCGGCGGGGATCCCGAAGAAGCCAGCCACGACCGACCCCACGGCGAGCACCTGGAGGGGGACGATCATCGACGGCGGCGACTCGTGGACATGGTGCTCCTGCTCGTGCGTGCCCCGGAACTTCCCGGTGAACGTCAGGTGGTACAGCCGGAACATGTAGAAGGCGGTCATGCCCGCGACCAGGAACCCGAGCATCCAGACGAACCGGCCGTAGCCGCCGACCTTGAACGCCGACCAGAGGATCTCGTCCTTCGAGAAGAAGCCGGCGAGCGGTGGGATGCCGGCGATCGCGACGCACCCGACGAGCATCGTCTTGTGCGTCCAGGGCATCTTGTCCTTGAGCCCCCCCATCCGGCGCATGTCCTGCTCGCCCGACATCCCGTGGATGACGCTGCCGGAGCCGAGGAAGAGGAGCGCCTTGAAGAAGGCGTGGGTCGCGAGGTGGAAGATGCCGGCCACGAACGCGCCGACCCCGCAGGCGAGGAACATGTAGCCGAGCTGGCTCACCGTCGAGTAGGCGAGCACGCGCTTGATGTCGTTCTGCACGAGGCCGATCGAGGCGGCCACGATCGCGGTCACCGCCCCCACCACCGCCACCGCGATGAGGGCCTTGGGCGCGTGCGCGTAGATGACGGCCGAGCGGGCGACCATGTAGACGCCGGCGGTGACCATGGTCGCGGCGTGGATGAGGGCGGAGACGGGCGTCGGGCCCTCCATCGCGTCGGGCAGCCAGACGTAGAGCGGGATCTGCGCGCTCTTGCCGGTGGCTCCGATGAAGAGGCAGACGGCGATCACGGTGAGCGTCCCGCTCCACGCCCACTCCACGGGCATGTGCTCGGCCGCGGCCACTATCGTCCGGAAGTCCAGGCTTCCGAACGTCACGAAGACGAGGAACATCCCGAGGAGGAAGCCCGCGTCGCCGATGCGGTTCACGATGAAGGCCTTCTTGCCCGCGTCGGACGCGCTCTGCCGGTCGAACCAGAACCCGATGAGGAGGTACGAGCAGAGCCCGACTCCTTCCCACCCCACGAAGAGGACCGCGTAGTTCGCGCCCAGGACGAGCGTGAGCATCGCGAACATGAAGAGGTTCAGGTACGACATGTAGCGCGCGTACCCGGCGTCGTGGCCCATGTATCCCGTCGAGTAGACGTGGATGAGGAAGCCGACGAAGGTCACGACGACGAGCATCACGGAGGAGAGCGGGTCCACCTGGTAGGCCCAGTCCACCGAGAAGGGTGCTATACCCGGCGTCCCGTGGACCAGGGTCTCCGCGGGGCCGCCGGGCAGCCACGTCCAGAGCGTCTCCACGAGCGTGTGCCCGGGTGCCTGGTGGGCCTGGACGATTGCGTAGAGCGAGACGAGGAAGGAGAGCGCCACCGCTCCGCACGCCACGTAGCCGATGATCGGCGAGGCAGCCGCGTGCGCGTCGCCGTGTCCGCCCCCGTGCCCGTGGTCGTGCCCGCCCTGGGCCTTCCTGCCCAGGACCCGGACGCCCACCGTGAAGTTGAAGAGGAAGCCGAGGAGCGGGAAGAGGGGAATGAGAAAGACGAAGCGGCCCATCGTCCTCCGAGGCTAAGTTCGGGCGGATCTTATAGAAGGCCCCGGAGGGGCGTCAAGCAAGCGCCTGCGTCACCGCTCGCAGGCGCCATCAGACCTTAACATCCACAGACGGCCGCAGAGCCGAGAGGTCAAGATCCTTGTCCTTCCTGAGCGAGGCGATCGGCGTCACCGCGGCCGTAGGGATCCGCCAGTGGGTCCGGCTGACCGGCAGGCGAGTGGCTCGGGAGGGCGCCCCCTGGCTGGAGTGCCCCCTGGGACCGCCCGGCCGGATCGGAGCGGAGTTCTACGAGCACCTAGCGTCACGCCAAGATCTGGCGATCGAGCGCGCGCCCGACGCGGGCCTGCTCCCGCGGTTCGACGCACTAGGAGGCGACGGCTTCGATCCGGAGAAGGTCCATCCGCAGATCCGAGACTTCTACGAACACACGTCGGCCTACCGGCTCGAGGTCTGGAGCGAAGCCGCAGTGTCCACGCGGGTGTTCCTGTGGGCGTTGACCAGGTTCGTCAGCCGTCGGATGGATCAGCTCAACTTCCCGGTTTCGTCGCTGGAGCTGGCAGGCGGCATGACGAGCGAGATCCTTCCGATGCGGGGCCGCGGCGGAGAACACGTCTATACCGGCTGGCTGCGTCGCCTGGCCGCCAGCGAGCGGGTGATCTACACGGGGCTCTACTGTGTCCAGCAGCCTCCGCTCTACTCCGGCCCTTGCGTCAAGGTGAGCTTCCCCGTGCCGCACGGGAGCTCGACGGTCTTCCTGCGCCCCGAGGCGACGCCCGACGGCGCCTTCAAGCTGATCTCGTCCGGCTCCCGGTTCGGCGACCCCGGCTTCTATCGCATGCTCGAGGCGGGGCCGGACCACTGGCACGTGCGCTACATCCGCACCCTGCGGGAGACGTTCCTCGTCCGGGTGGATCGGCAAGGCATCCTGCGCACCGACCACACCGTCCGGTTCCTCGGCTTCGCTCCTCTACGGCTGCACTACAAGATGGAGCGCGTCCGACCCGCCAGCTAGTGCTGCGTCTGCCCCTCAAGGAGGTCGAGGATGTGCCGCAGCAGGGGCAGCAGGGCCTCGATCCCATCGCGAACGCCGCTCGGGCTTCCCGGCAGGTTCACGATCAGGCACGATCCGACGACGCCGGCGCGGCCGCGCGACAAGGCGGCGAGCGGCGTCTTGCGGAGGCCGTTTGCACGGAGCACCTCGGCGAGATTCGGGGCGTCGCGCTCGACGACCTCGGCCGTGGCCTCGGGCGTGACGTCGCGGGGGCCGAAGCCCGTGCCTCCCGTCGTGAGGACGAGCGCGGAGCGCGAAGCGAGATCGCGGAGGCGCGCGACGATCTGAGCGCGCTCGTCGGGAACGACCGCCGACTCGACCTCGTGGCCGGCCTCGCGGAGGAGCCGCGCGGCCTCGCGGCCGGAGACGTCGTCGCGGGCTCCCCCCGCCACGGAGTCGCTGACGGTCACGACGGCGGCACGAGCCACGATGTCCCCCGTTCCGTTGACGGCGCGGAGCGCCGAACCTATAGTGAATGATGACAGGAAGCCGTCCCCGGGGCACGCAAACCAGAGACAGATGAACGCGATCGCGCTCCTCCCCATCCTCCTCCTCCAGGCCCCGAAAGCCCCGAGCTCCGAGGCGGCCGAGATCCGGTCGGTAAGTGTCGTGGTGACGGACGACAAGGGCGCGCCCGTCGAGGGGCTCGTCCCGGAGGAGGTGGCTCTCCTCGAGAACGGCCTCGCTCGCGACGTGTCGAGCCTCGTCCTCGACCGCCGGCCGCTCACGATGATCCTCCTCGTGGACACGAGCCAGGCCGCGAGCTCTTTCTATCGGCTCAACCTGCTCGAGCCGCTCGTCGGTTTCCTTCGCCGGCTGCCGGATGGCACGAAGTACGCGCTCTGGACGACGGGGGACCGGCCGACGAAGCTCGTGGACTTCACGACCGACGCGGACGAGGCCAGCCGCGCGCTGAGGCGAGTGGCTCCCCAGGGCGGCAACACCATGCTCGACGCTCTCGTCGAAGCCTCGGAGGAGCTCAAGAAGAAGGAAGCGGAGCGGACGGCGGTGGTGGCGGTGAGCGCGATCGGCATCGAGTTCAGCAGCCGGAACCGCTACCAGGTGACGGACGAGGTGCCGAAGAACACGGACCAGGTGCTCGCCCTTCAGATCGACGAGGGCGAGACGGATCGGGACTCCCGCTTCGTCTACGACTACGTCTTCAGCGAGCTCGCCAAGCGGACGGGCGGCCTCCACGAGAACGTGCTGTCTTCGCTCGGCATCGAGAACTCGCTGAAGAAGCTCACGGCGTACCTCCGCGGCGGCTATCGGCTCAGCTACGCGACGCTTCCCGGCCTCAAGAACCGCAAGCTCGAGGTGAAGGTGGCGCGGCCCGGCGTGAAGGTCCGCCTCGGCCCCAGCCAGTCCGAGGGCTCGTAGAGTGCGCGTCCGCCTCATAGCACTCGCCGGCGCCCTCCTCCTCGCCGCCCTTCCGTCGAGCGAACCCCTCCGGGCCCAGACGCCCCCCCAGCCCCCGACGTTCGAGGTCGGGATCGAGGTCATCAACCTGAACCTCTCGGTCGTGGACAGTCGCAACAACTTCGTGACCGACCTCGTGCAGAAGGACTTCGCCGTGTTCGAGGACGGGATCCGCCAGGAGCTGTCGCTCTTCACCCACGAGAACCTGCCGATCTCGCTCGCCGTCCTCATCGACACCTCGGCCTCGATGGAGGAGAAGCTGCCCGTGGCCCGCGCGGCCGCGGTCAAGTTCGTCAAGACGCTGCGGCCGCAGGACAGCGCGATGGTGATGTCGTTCAACGACCGCTCGACCGTGCTCCAGGACTACACGAACGACGTGGACGCGCTCGAGGCCGCGGTGAGCCGCACGCAGGCCTCGGGTCCTACGGCGCTGCACAACTCGCTCTACATCACGCTCAAGGAGCTCGGCAAGCAGAAGAAGGCGGGCGAGCTGCGGCGCCGCGCGGTGGTGCTGCTCTCCGACGGCGAGGACACCGCGTCGCTCGTGAGCGACGAGCAGGTGTTGGACCTCGCGCGCAAGGTCGAGATCAACATCTTCTCGATCAGCCTGCGCCCGAATCGGTCCCAGGACCGGTCCCGGCTCGCCTTCAGCCAGGCCGAGTACGTGCTCACCTCGTTCAGCCGGGAGACGGGCGGACACGTCTACTTCCCGAACTCGCTCAGCGAGCTGGACGGGGTCTACGACAAGATCGCGGAGGAGCTGCGCACGCAGTACAGCCTGGGCTACGTCTCCTCCAACCGGCGGCGCGACGGGAAGTGGCGGCGCATCGTGGTGCGGATCCCCGAGCGCACCGAGCTCGTGGTCCGCCACAAGCTCGGGTACTACGCGCCGAACACCGGGCCGGTCACCGGTCCCGGCTAGACGCCTAGAAGCTCAGGGAGAACGAAAACCCCGGCCGGGCGTAGTAGGCCCCGAAGTAGGGTCCGGGCCTGTACGCGTACGGATACGCCGGATAGCCGTAGTAACCGTAGTAAGGGTAGTAGCCGTAGTAGGGGTAGTACGGGTAATACGGCCGGTAGTAGGCGTGCCCGTGATACCCGCCGTGAGAGTGTCCGTAATAGCCCCCGTGGCCACCGTGGTAGTAGCCACCCCCGCCGTGGTAGTACCCACCGCCACCGTAGTACCTCCCGCCGTAGGAGTTCCCTCGGTAGTAGCCGTTGTTGTAGCCGCGGCTATAGCCGTTGTTGTACCCCCGGTAGGAATTGCCGTTGCCACGGTAGTAGTCTTTCGCCTCGCTGGCCACGGGCGAGAAGAACAGGGCCGAAAGGGTGAGCGCTCCCAGGATCGCGCGTACCTTCATGGACAGACCTCCTACCGAATCGTCAACCGGAGGTAAAGCAAGCCACGTTCCAAGGGGCCGGCCCAGACGAATCAATGGGTTGCGGGCCTCGACCTGCACTCCCGTTTGACGCTGGAGGACACTCGGTGTCCCCCTGCGTCAACTGGTCACTCCACCCAGACCCGCACCTTCGCATCGTCGGAGTCGACCTCGACGAGGTCCTGCCCGGCTTCGAGGCTGCGCAGGATTTCCCCGAGCGTCACCCGGCTCGCCCCCCGGCGGCAGCCGAGGTTCACCGGCCAATCCTCGCCGAGCACCCGGGCGAACGAGAGCGGGACGTTGATCGACACGCGCTTGCCCGTCCGCTCCGTGACCCGGACCTTGAGCCATCGCATCTTCTCGGGCCGGGAATCCGGAGGACGCGGACTCTCGGCTCGAGCCGGCGCCCGCTCGTCGGCCGGGGGAGAGGACTGGGCCACCGCCTTTTTCACCACCGCCAGGTCGTCGTCGGCCGAGCCCGCGAGCGCGACCGCCGGCGCGAGCGCGAGAACCGCCACCGCCCACACGCTGCCCCTCATCGTCTCCCTCCTACTCCAGCCAGATCTGCACGCGCTCGCCGTCGTCGCCCTCGATGGTGATGATCTCCGAGGGACCCAGCTTCTTGAGCCGGTCCCAGAAGTTGTCGGCGTCGTAGCCCTTGAGCTTGAGCTCGCCCTTCGCGGAGTCGGGCAGGCTCTTGAACACCATCTCCGCGAGCGCCACCGGCAGGTTCACCGAGACCTTGGGCCGCGACCCGCCCTTCTCGTAGATCCGCACGCGGATCCAACCGGCAGCGGGTCGCCCGCCGGCCGGCGCGGCGAAGGACGGAACGGCCGCGAGAGCTCCCGGCTCCAATCGCAGGAGGGCGAGCTTAGCCCTCTCCACGAGGTCCTCGTCCTTCTCCTCGGCCACGATCTTCTTCAATACCGGCACCGCGGGCCGCCCCGCCGGCCCGAGCGACGAGAGCTGGAGCGCCGCGAAATAGCGCACGGTGCGCGCGGGATCGTTGAGGGCGTCCGTGAGGATCGCGAGGTATTGCTTCGACCCCGCCTTGTAGAGGCGGGCGGCCAGGCCCACCCGGCTCGTCCGCGCCTCCTCGGCGAGCGTCCGGTCCGTGGGATGGGCGTCCAGGTACTTCCCGTACTCGCCGAGGGCGCGCTCGTACTCGCCCAGGCTCTCGCTGCAGCGCGCAATCCAGTAGGTCGCCGGCACCGCGTCCGTCCCTCCCTGGCGGCTCACGGTCTGCCAGGCCTGGCGCGCTTCCGCGTACTTGCGGTCGAAGAAGAGCTCCTTGGCGTTGCGCAGGGCGTCGCTCTGGGCCCGCGCGGGGGGGACGCAGGCGACGAGAAGGAGCAGCGGGAGAAGGACGCGCCTCACCCCTCGAGCTCCCGCGTCATCAGCCGGATCTTCATGAGGAGCTGGCGGCGCTCCACGCGCTCGCGGAAGCGCTCGACGTCCGACGCGCGCACGCACGACGGCAGGTCCGCCACCTCGCGCAGCGCGTGGTCCACGTCGTCGAGGACGGGCAGGGCGCTCGCCACACCGCGCGAGTCTCCTTCGACGAGGAGCGCTCGCCGGGTCAGGAGTTGCCGGCTGCGCGCGGAGGCGTCCCCCACCTCCACGCGGTCTTCCTTCTTGTCGCAGTCGTCGTGGGCGGCGGCGACGCTCACGAGCACGTCGCCGGCCTCGCTCAGGTAGCGAGCCGTCTGCTCGCGGGCCACCGTGCGCTCCAGACGGGCGAGCGCGTCGTCCGAGACCTCCGGCATCTCTGCCACCGGAGGCGTCTTCGGCGAGCCGGCGAAGCGCGGCAGCAGGACCACGAGGCTCAGCCCGGCCGCCGCGACCGCGAGCCACCTCGCCAGGACGACGCCGCGGCCGGGTGCCGGCTTGCGCCGCGCGAGCGTCTCGTCGAGGCGGGCCTGGACGCGCGTGACCAGGAACTCGACGGGCACAGGCGGCACGGCCTCGCGGACGGGATCCTCCGCGAGGCGCGCGCGCAGCGTGCGGAGCTCCGCCAGCTCCTGCCGGCACTGCGCGCACGCCTCCGCGTGCCGCAGCGTCTCGTCCCGCTCGCGGACGTCGAGCGCGTCCCAGGCGAGAAGGGCCAGCCGCCGGCGCGCGCGAGTGTGGGCGAAGACGCTCACGGGCGGATCCCCTGCAGCCGCTCGCGCAGGCGGTACACCGCGCGGTGCAGGCTGCTCTTCACCGTCCCCAGGCTCATCTCCAGGCTCTCCGCGATCTCCTCGAGGCTCATCTCCTCGTAGTGCCGCAGGACGAACACCGCGCGCTGGCGCTCCGGCAGGCCGCCGAGGGCCCCGGCGATCCGGCGGCCGACCTCCTGCCCCGCGACCTGCTGCTCGGGCGAGGGGTCTTCGATCGCCTTCGTCTCGTCGTGATCGCTCTCCTCCCAGGGCGCGAAGGTGGCGCGGCGACGCCGCGTGCGGCGGTAACGGTCGATCGCCTGGTTCACGGCGATGCGGGTCAGCCAGGGCCCCGCCTCCGACCGCCCGTCCCAGCGGCCCGCGTGCTGGAAGGCCTTCACGAACGTCTCCTGGACGGCGTCAAGCGCGTCGTCCGCGTTGCGGAGGTAGGAAAGCGCGATGCGGTAGAGCCGCTGGTAGTGCCGCGCCATGAGGGGCGAGAGCGCGTCGCGATCGCCCGCGGCGAGGCGCTCCAGGAGCTCCCGATCCGAAGGCGCCTCCGTCCGCTGCGGCGGCTCCATCCCTCGGCCGCTCCTCCTCGTCGCGTGGTCTTCATTGGAACACACGTCCCCGGGCGCGGGACCTTCCCCCTAGCTGAGCCAGACGAGCACCTGGTCGCCGCCATCCTCCTCGACCTCGACGAGGATCCCGAGCCCGGCCTTCTCGATGTCTTCGAGGCGCAGTCGCGGCCGCACGCCCGCCGCGATGTCCCCCGCCTCGTCTCCGAGGTCGATCTCTCCGTTCTTCTCGATCTTCCTCACCAGCCAGAGGGGCACGCTCACCCGCACGAGCTTGCGGTCGCCCTCGTCGAAGGCGAGGACGTTCACGTGATGGGCGGGGCCCGGACGTCCTTGGAGACGCGAGGCCTCGGCCCGGGCCTCACCAAAGGCCGCTCGCGGGTCGTCTACATGTCGGACCTCGACGAAGCAGCCGCCGAGGAGGCCGGCCGCCATCACGACCGCCCACGTTGCTCTTCGCGTCACCTGGCTCATCACGACCCCCGCACGGCCAAACCGCCGCGCAAGGGTAACGCCCGAGCCGCCCTGGAGGTTCCTGGCTCCCTGGTTTGCCCGCCCCTGCCCGGATGCCCTATCATGGCAAGCCCTTCATGGAGCGAGGCTTGCAGACGGACGACAGCGCCACCCAGGACACATGGCGGATCTTCCGCATCATGGCCGAGCTCGTGGACGGCTTCGAGACGCTGTCCCGGTTTCCGCGCGGCGTCACGGTCTTCGGCTCGGCCCGCACGCGCTCCGGCGAGTCGGCCTACGCGCAGGCCGAGGAGATCGGCCGCGAGCTGGCGCTGGCCGGCTACACGGTGATCACCGGCGGCGGACCGGGGCAGATGGAGGCCGTCAACAAGGGGGCGCTCGAGGCGGGCGGCCGCTCCGTGGGGATCGCGATCGAGGTCCCGTACGAGGACAAGCCCAACCCCTACCTGACCACGACGCTCTCCTTCCGGTACTTCTTCGTGCGCAAGGTGATGTTCGTGAAGTACAGCCGGGCGTTCGTGTTCCTGCCCGGCGGCTTCGGGACGCTCGACGAGATGTTCGAGATCCTGACCCTCATCCAGACCGGGAAGATCACCAGCTGTCCCGTGGTCCTCTTCGGCGAGGACGACTACTGGGACGGCCTCCTCGACTGGACGGAGCGCGTCCTCGTGCCCCGCGGGAAGATCAACCCCGCGGATGCTCATCTCATGAAACGGGCGCGCACGGTCGGCGAGGTGCTCGACCTCGTGGCCGCCGGCCTCGCGCGCTGACGGAGTCCTGATGGCCTACACGATCACGCTCATTCCCGGCGACGGCATCGGACCCGAGGTGACCGCCGCCGCCGTCCGCGTCCTCACCGCCACCGGCCTCGACTTCGCGTGGGAGACAGAGACGGCCGGAGCCACCGCCATCGGCGAGCACGGCACGGCCCTCCCCCCGCGCGTGCTCGAGTCGGTCCGCCGCAACAAAGTCGCGCTCAAGGGACCCACGGAGACGCCGGTGGGCACGGGCCACCGCTCCGTGAACGTCGAGCTCCGTAAGCAGCTCGACCTCTACGCGAACCTCCGCCCGGTAAAGACGCTGCCCGGGATCAAGAGCCGGTTCGACCGCGTGGACCTCGTGGTCGTGCGCGAGAACACGGAGGACCTCTACAGCGGCCTCGAGCACGTCGTCGTGCCCGGGGTCGTGGAGTCGCTGAAGATCATCACGGAGAAGGCCTCCACCCGCATCGCCCGCTTCGCCTTCGACTACGCGCGGTCGCACGGCCGCAAGCGCGTCACCGCCGTCCACAAGGCGAACATCATGAAGCTCTCGGACGGGCTCTTCCTCGACTGCTGCCGCGCGGTGGCCAAGGGCTATCCCGAGGTCAAGTACGACGAGATGATCGTGGACAACACCTGCATGCAGCTCGTGCTCGACCCCACGCGCTTCGACATCCTGCTCCTCGAGAACCTCTACGGCGACATCGTCTCCGACCTCTGCGCGGGCTTCATCGGGGG